>JAFGOC010000019.1 GCA_016926705.1 Dehalococcoidales bacterium
TTAAGACGGGCGGCGCGCGGGTAGCCGATGTGAAGTCGTCGCTGCAGGAACGAGGTGGATACGTCTTCATGTTGTCTTGCTAGCTCCTTAGCTTGCTCCAGCAGGGGGTCGCGGGGATGTCCACCTATAGTCCCGGAAGGAGCAGTAGCTACAAGTGTCTCCAGCTTAAGCCTATCCGGCTCTTCTTGCCTTTGGCCGCCCCAGAAATAGACCAGACGCTCTATCTCTGCGTCGGAGAGGAAGCATCCCTGCAAACGCTTGGGCTTGGCGGCCTCGGTTGGCATGTAGAGCATGTCGCCGCGTCCCAGGAGCTTCTCTGCGCCGGCACCATCCAGGATGGTACGCGAGTCCACCTGTGAGGTAACCGCGAAGCTGATACGGGTGGGGAAGTTGGCTTTAATAAGACCGGTAACCACGTCCACCGAGGGACGTTGTGTGGCTACGACCAGGTGGATGCCGGTTGCACGGGCAAGCTGGGCCAGGCGGCAAAGGTTCGTTTCAACCTCGTCGTAACCGGCCATCATCAGGTCGGCCAGTTCATCGATAACCAGGATGAGATAGGGCATTTTATCGGTGCCGTTTTTATCTTTATTATAACCATCGATATGACGTGCGCCGGATGCCGCCAGTTTCCTGTATCGCTGTTCCATCTCATGGCAGAGCCAGCGTAAAGCATTTAAAGCCTTATCTATGTCGACGATAACGGGTGTAGCCATGTGGGGAATACTGTTGTATTGCGTAAGCTCGACCCTCTTGGGGTCGATGAGGATAAAGCGGATATCATTGGGAGTATTGTTCATCAGCAGACAGCAGATGATTGTATTGAGGCAGACAGTCTTGCCGCTGCCGGTTGCCCCGGCTATAAGCAGGTGAGGCATCTTGGTCAAATCGGCGGCGATAGATTCTCCACCAGCCCCCTTACCCAGCGCCAGGGCCATACTGGTTTTGCTTAACAGCTTCTGAAAAGCGCTGGTCTCGACGACGCCGCGCAGACTGACCATATCCGAGGTCATGTTGGGCACTTCCACACCGATATATGATTTACCGGGCACGGGCGCTTCTATCCTGATGGTAGGGGCAGCCAGCGCCAGTGCCATGTCGTTGGCTAGGGAATTAATCCTCTCCACCTTGACCCTGGTCCTGGAAATTTCCTCCCTCCGTATCTGAATGTTGCCGTTACGGTCTCTTTCCTTAATTTCTTTGTATTTGATATCCCAGCCGGGCTCGACGCCGAACTGGGTAACCGTAGGCCCGGCATTAATCTGTACCACTTTAGCATTAACGCCGTAGCTGGCCAGGGTATCTTCGATAAGCTTAGCCCTCTGCAGATTGTCTGCTTCGCTGAACTGCACTTCGGGTGATGTATCAAGGATTTCGATAGGAGGCAGCTGCCAGCCTTCGATTTCCACGAGGTTGCCGGACTGACCGTATTTCTTCCAGACATCGGCGGCTACTTGGTGCAAACCTTGATTGGTTGACATAGTGTCAGCAGATTTAGCGGCCTTTTTTAATTCGGCGGCTTTTTCAGCAGCTTCTATCAATCTCTTGGTTGATTTGGATATCTCCGGCGGCACCAGCGGTTGCTCCATTTCGGGAGGTAAAGCCGGCTTGCTTTCGTAGGATGGACGAGGTTGAATAATGCGCGGTTGAGATTGTTGCTTGTCATGAACAGTAGCCTTAGGCGAGGGTTTTACCATGATAAACGTGTAAAACCAGTTGAGGCATTTCTTTAGAATATTCAAGCTCTCGCGAGGCAACATAAAGATGGTGCCAGCAAGCGCGTAACCTAAAACGCAGAGTATACCTAAAAATGTGCCCAGAGAGTCGGTGCCGGGATTGCCTACAATCGCTTTACCGAAACTACCCCCCAGACCGTTGGGTGTTAGGTCGTTTTGATATTGAATTAAGCCCAATATACCCCAGACTGCCAGGACGAAGAAAATGCCGCCTATCCAGCGGTTCCAGTAATGTGTTATAACGTCCAGTCTGCGGCGCCAGCTAAGTGCGACCAGGGTAATAATCAATACGGCGAAAAATACCAGCCCCCACCCTATAGCCTCGAAAACAGCCAGGAAAAAGTCGTTTACCTCGCGGTGGAAGACAGCTACTAGGGCTACAATGACAAAGAAAACAACCAGATACCAGAACGGTTTTGACGTAAAAAATCGGTAACTGGTTCCGCCGGAAACCCCGCGTTTGGCCGGTTTATTCCTGGTGCGGGACTTCAATCTATCCATCGGGTTTTTTCTACGCATAAGTCTCCTGCCGTTAGACCTTTACCATAAACGGGAGAATCATCGGGCGACGCTTGGTGCGTTCGTAATAAAATTTATCTAAAGCATCTCTGACTTTGGTATTGATAAAGCTAAATTCGGTGATACGACTGCCGCTGTGGTCGAGTGTTTTAATAAGGAGTTCACGGCTTTCCTCTATCATATTGCCGGATTCTCTCGTGTCGACAAAACCACGCGTAACGATATCGGGTCTTCCCACCAGTTTGCCGGTCTGCCGGTTGACGGCAATGATTACGACGACGATGCCGTCACGGGAAAGCATCTTTCTGGTGCGAAGGACAACTCCTCCTATATCGCCGACACTCAAGCCGTCCACATACACATGCCCCGAGGTCACCTTGCCGTTTTTCCGTGCGGAATTAGCATTAAGCTCAAGTATATCGCCGTCTTCGAGGATAAAGATTCTTTCTGGCGCTATGCCTACCGATTCCGCCAGGCGGGCATGCAGGCTAAGGTGCCGGTATTCACCATGTATAGGAGCGAAATATTTTGGCTTTACCAGACTCAAAACAAGCTTGAGTTCTTCCTGACTGCCGTGACCGTGGACATGAACCTGCCCAAGTTTGCTGTAGATTACACTGGCGCCTTGCTGAAAGAGACTGTCAACCGTCCTGTTTACTAGCGACTCATTACCGGGGACAGGCGTCGCTGAAAGGATTATGGTATCGCCGCGCTGGATATGGACATGCTTATGGTCGCGGTTGGCCATACGCACCAGCGCCGATGTAGGTTCTCCCTGGCTGCCGGTGGTAACCAGCACGATTTTATTGGCAGGTAAACCTTTGACTTCCTCTATTCTACCCAGG
The DNA here is from genome assembly GCA_016926705.1 of Dehalococcoidales bacterium. Taxonomy (GTDB): domain Bacteria; phylum Chloroflexota; class Dehalococcoidia; order Dehalococcoidales; family RBG-16-60-22; genus RBG-13-51-18. The sequence continues at coordinate 3,101 of JAFGOC010000019.1, forward strand.
ATGCCATTAGGAGCATTCAAATAACCCAATTCCAGGGAAATACGCACCGTTTCGGTCATACTGCGGCCGACCACGAAAACGCGCCGCTGGTGCTTGGCGGCAGCATCTATCACCTGTTGAATTCGTGAAATAAGCGAAGAGAAAGTGGTTACAATAACCCTACCCGGGGCGTTTGCAATGAAATGCTCCAATGATTCCCCGACCGACTGCTCGGAAGGGGTGTAGCCGGGCAGTTCGGCATAGGTGGAATCGGAGAGAAGGAGCAATACTCCTTGAGCACCAAGCTGCGCTAAACGAGAGAGGTCGGTAGGCCTGCCGCTGACGGGCGTATGGTCGATTTTAAAGTCGCCGCTGTGAATTACTATCCCCTCGGGCGTGTGTATGATAACACCGGAGGCATCGGGGATGCTGTGGCACACGGGAAACAGCTCGATACGGAATTTCCCCAGCGTTATTTGACGGCCATGACTAAGGACTTTCAGATTGACTCCCTCGCGGGTCCTTCTTTCCTTTAGCTTGACGCGGATAAGACCGTTGGTGAGTTTTGTGGAATAGACCGGCACGTTGTCCAGCTGTGGCAGCAGATAGGGCAGGGCGCCGATATGGTCTTCATGGCCGTGGGTAATAATGATGCCTCTGACCTTGCCTTTTCTCTCGGTAACGTAGCTGAAATCAGGAATCACCAGGTCAATACCGAGCATTTCTTCCTCGGGGAACATAAGTCCGGCATCGATGATGATGATATCGTTTTCATACTCCATTACCATCATGTTTTTACCGATTTCTCCCAGTCCGCCGAGGGGAATGATTTTTAATTTTGATTTAGGCATATTGTTTAAACCTCGAACATATTAAGTTGCTGTGGCGGCGGTTCTTCTTCCTGTACTTTATTGATTTCTGCCATTAGTTTGGGGATTTTCTGCATATCATCCTCTATCTGGATACGCAGGCTTTGCTGGTGTAAAGCCGCCGCTGGGTGATACATGGCAAAATAGATGATAGCGTCACGCTTTACGGCCGTGCCGTGAATCTTACTGATACTTTTACCAGTGAAATACCTCGCCATGGAGTAACGTCCCAGCGTCACAATCATTTTGGGTTTGATAATTTCAATCTGTTTGTCAAGCCAACCCCGGCAGTTCTGGATTTCAGTGGGCAGGGGGTCGCGGTTATCGGGAGGGCGGCACTTGATGACATTGGCGATATAGACCTGCTGTCGGTTAAGGTTAATGGAGAGGAGCAGTCTGTCCAAATACTGGCCTGCCTGCCCGACGAAGGGTCGGCCCTGCTGGTCTTCATGCCAGCCGGGAGCTTCGCCGATGAACAGAATATCAGCATCCTCCGCCCCCTCACCGGGAACGACTTTAGTGCGTAGTCTGGCAATATCGCATTTTTGGCAGAGGGCTATTTGCTGATAGAGTTCAGTCAGTGCGGACATGTCGGTAATCTCTGCAAGTATGATAACACCGTGAATATGTCAAGTCAATTGATGTACAGGCATTTCATGATATCAAAACGGCATCGGTAACCAGTGAAAATGTATTGTCAATGGGCTATTTCTGATTATAATGCCACCAGTTTGACGGAATAGACATCTGGTATTGCCAGAATCTGCCGTTGGGTTTTTTCCGGCAACGGTTCATCGAGGCTAAGCACCAGCAGCGCCTGTCCACGCGGCTTAAGCCGGCCGAGGTGCATCGAGCTGATATTCACGTTGGCGTCGCCGGTAATCTTACCGACCGCCCCGATGAATCCGGGTCGGTCACGATGGTCGCTGAAGAGGAAGTATGAGCCGGGAGTCGGTACTATGTCCAGCCAGTAGTCTTTGATGCGCACGATATGCGATTCGTTATGCATGACCGTGCCGGCTACCGTCCAGACTCCTTCGGTAGTGGTGATTTCTACGGTAAGGAGGCTGGCATAGTTGGCGCAGGTGGCTTCTTTTTCTTCGATAATCGTCAGGCCGCGTTTGGCGGCAATGATATTACAGTTAACGATATTGACCCTTTCTTCGCTCATGCCCTCAAGCAGTCCGCCGATAACGGCCGCCTTAAGCGGATTAGTATCGTAATTGGCTATATCTCCATTGTATTTGATACGTATTGTCTTTGACTGCCCCTCGGCGAGTTTATAGACTAATTTACATAGCACAGTAGCCAGTTTCATGTATGGCTCCAGCGCCGTCAGTGTCTCCGACGGTATGTAGGGGACGTTAATGGCCGCCCTGGCGGGTAAACCTTTGAAAATATCGACTATCTGTTCGGCAACGTCTCTAGCGGCCAGCACCTGTGCTTCGGTTGTGGAAGCGCCGAGGTGAGGTGTCACGATTATCTTATCTTCGCCGAAAAGGATGCTCTCCGTACAGGGCTCTTTTTCAAAAACATCGATGGCCGCCCCGGCGACCTTTTTATTGTGTACGGCTTTAACCAGCGCTTTATCATCGATGAGACCGCCCCGCGCGCAGTTGACGATACGGACGCCGGGTTTGACCATAGCCAGTTCTTTAGTGCTGATATAGCCCTTGGTCTGGGGCGTAAGGGGGATGTGAAGTGTAATAAAATCTGACTCCTTAAGAAGATGATTCTTATCAACAAGTTCTACACCAAGTTTCTTGGCATATTCGACGGATACAAGCGGGTCATTACCGATAAGCCTCATTTCAAAAGCCTGCGCCCGCTTGGCCACCTCTGACCCCACGTTGCCCAATCCGATAATGCCCAGCGTTTTACCTCGCAACTCCGTGCCCATGAATTCGTTACGCTTCCAGACACAGTTTTTCAGCGATACATTGGCCTGGGGTATATTACGCGCCAGCGCCAGTATTAGGGCGAAGGCATGTTCAGCGGCGGACACGGTATTGCCGGTGGGCGCGTTGATAACCACGATACCGCAGCGAGTAGCCGCTTCAACATCCACGTTATCGATGCCTACACCGGCCCGCGCGATAACCTGGAGTTTCTTGCCTGCCTCGATGATTGCGGTGCTAACTTTGGTCTGACTGCGTACTATCAGAGCGTCATACTCGCCGATAATAGCAACGATTTCCTCCGGCTTCAGGCCAGTCTTGATATCGACCTGCGCGTTTTTCAGCAGCACATCGATACCTTCTTTTGAAATGGGGTCGGTTACCAGTACCTTATTTCGCTTATCCGCCATAGGACTATCCTTTTTGACACTTATTTTTTAAATCCGGTTATCGGCAGCACTTTTTGTATCGCCGCGAGTATCTCTTTTATATCTTTTTCATATACCATGCCGAGATGTCCGATACGGAATATCTTGCCGTCTAGAGTCTGCTGGCCTCCTGCCAGTACCACTTTATATTGTTCCCGCAGGACCTGTCGGAACTTTTTGCCGTCCATACCCTCCGGAATACTCACCGCAGTAACTGTGTTTGAAGCGTGGGCAGGGTCGGCGAAGAGGGGCAGACCCAGACTTTTAATGCCTTCGCGGGTCATCTTCCCGATGCGTTCGTGCCGCGCAAAGACGTTATTTATTCCCTCTTTCAACATCATCTTGAGGGCAACAGTAAGCCCGTAAACAACCGATACTGCTGGCGTCCAGGGATTTTCCTTCTTTTCATCGTATATTTTCTTGGCCCTGACGAAATCCCAGTAGAAATTGGGCATTTTAGCCGACTCCCGGGCTTTCCAAGCCTCCGGACTGACGCTAACCATTGCCAGGCCGGGCGGTACCATCCAGCCCTTTTGGGAGGCGGTGATAACGACATCACACCCCAGCTCGTCAACAGGAAGGTTGATAGAACCGAGGCTGCTGATAGCATCCACAATCAGCAGCTTGCCGGAACCCTTGACGACTTTACTGATAGCTTTCAGGTCGTTGGTCACACCGGTAGAAGTTTCATTGTGGGTGACCATCACGGCTTTGACATCTGGGTTGTCTTTAATCGCTTTCTCTATAGCATCGGGTTCGGCGGCTTTGCCCCATTCCACTTTATAAGAGATAACGTCAGCGCCGAAGGTCTTGGCGATGTTAGCAAAGCGGTCGCCGAAGACACCGATGGAGACCGAAAGGACTTTATCGCCGGGTGAAAGCGTGTTTACGATAGCGGCTTCAAGGCCGCCGGTGCCGGACCCGGTTAATATCAAGACATCGTTTTGCGTCTGGAATGTTTTTTTGAGGTTCTCGGTCACTTCTTCGAGCATCGCATGGAATTCAGGGCCGCGGTGGTTGACCATCTGCCAGGCTATGGCTTTGAGGACCTCCGACGGACACGGAGTAGGGCCGGGAACGCGTAACTGTGTCATTTTTTCTCCTTGAGTATGTATTTTTATCAGACAGTTTTTAGATAACGCCTTTTACCGACTTTTATAACAGCATTTTTAGGCACTATTACACTGGCTGTGGATATTTTTTCCCCGTTTATACTGATAGCACCTTGCTTAATCAAGCGTGCCACCTCGCTGTTACTGGATACCAGCCTTGATTGCGCCAAGATAACAAGAAGCGCAGTTTTACCATCAACATGATATTCACGTATGTTATCTGGGACTTCTTTCTTCTGCACGGTTTTCTCAAAATGTTCCTCTGCTGCCCGGGCATCTTTAGCGCTGTAAAGCTGGGTAACAATTTCCTTGGCTAACCGCTTTTTCAGCGTCATGGGATTGGTGCCGTTTGCTAGCTGTTTTTTAAAGTCCGCCAGTTCCGCATCGGGGATATCCGTCAGCGTCTCCAAATATAATATAGTGAACTCGTCTTTGATGGACATAGTCTTGCCGTAGATATCTTCCGGCGGTTCTGTGATACCGATGTAATTACCCAGGCTCTTGCTCATCTTTTGCACGCCGTCGGTTCCCACCAGTAGCGGCACCATAAAAATCTGCTGCGGCGGCTGGCCCATCATAGCTTGAAGCTCACGTCCCACCAGGAAATTGAATTTCTGGTCGGTGCCGCCCAGTTCGACATCGGCTTTAATAGCTACCGAATCATAGGCTTGTAATAAAGGGTAGAGTAGCTCGGTTATAGCTATCGGTTTTTGCTCATTAAATCTTTTATTAAAATCATCCCTGGCCAGGAACTGGGCTACGGTAAACTTGCTCGTCAATCTTACTACGTCTGTAAGATTAAATTTCCCGAACCACTCGCTTTGAAACCTTAACTCCGTTTTATCTTTATCCACTATTTTATAAAATTGATTTAGATAAGTTTCGGCATTTTCTTTTACCTGTTCTGCCGTAAGCATAGGACGCGTAACCGAGCTGCCGCTGGGGTCGCCGATTTGCGCCGTCCAGTCGCCCACGATGATAACAATCTGGTGTCCCAGTTCCTGGAACTGCCGCATTTTGCGCAAAGTAACCATGTGCCCCACGTGGATATCAGGAGAGCTGGGGTCGAGCCCCTCTTTGATACGCAGCTTTTTACCTGACTGGAGCAGCTTTCTTAGCTCGCCCTCGGAGATAATTTCTGCTACGCCCCGCTTGAGGACGTAATCTATGGTGTATTTTTTATCCTGGACTGCCATTCTTTTTTACCCCTGTTGTGTCGAGTATGGCTTTCCCCCTGATAATATCCTCGGAGACCTGCTTTTGCAACTCTTCGATATTCTCGAACCTCTTTTCTTCACGGATGCGGGCGATAACATCCAGCTGCAGGTCAGTGCCGTATAAATCGCCGTGATAATCGATAAGATAGGCCTCAATAGTTCGTTTATTAACGCCGAAGGTAGGGTTTTTACCAATATTAATCATAGACTGATAAATGTTACCGTTAAGATATGCCAGTCCGGCGTAAACGCCATCGGGAGGCAGCACGTGTTCCGAGGCTATTTCCAGATTGGCGGTAGGAAAACCAAGACCTACGCCACGTCCGTAACCGGTTACAACCTTGCCTGAAAGGTCAAAAGACCGTCCCAGCAGCTCACGGACCTTTAACATGTCACCGGCCGCCAGCGCTTTGCGGATAGTGGTACTGCTGACGACCTCTCCGTTTATCTTGAGCGGAGGTACGATAATTACGTCGAAGTTCATGCTGCGGCCTAATTTTTTTAGATTTTCCGTATCGCCTTCACGTTCCTTGCCGAGGGCAAAGTCCTCACCCACCACCAGTAATCGCATTTTAAGGTATTTTTGCAGGAGGGTAATAAACTCACGGGCGCCGAGCTGCGCCAGTTCCGGGGTAAACGATAGAGTAACCACCATCGTAATCCCCTCCTGCTTGAGGAGTTCGAGCCTCTCGTCGATGTCCGTCAGAAAAGGAAGTTTGTTGTGATGCGATAGCAGCCTCTCCGGATTATGCCGGAAGGTGACCACACCTGATACCATTCCCCGTTTTTTCGATTGTACTCGCAGTTCGTCCAGCAGTTTTTTATGACCGAGATGCACTCCGTCAAAAACACCGATAGTAAGAA
>JAFGOC010000138.1 GCA_016926705.1 Dehalococcoidales bacterium
GCGAAGGCGGCAATCTGGGGCAAATGGGTGACGCAGATTACCTGGTGGTGCTGCGCCAGCTTCCAGAGCTTCCTGCCGATGACCTCGCCGCTGCGTCCCCCGATGCCGATATCGATTTCGTCGAAAATCAGCACCGGAATCGTATCCGCCTCCGCCAGCGCGCTTTTCAGCGCCAGCATGAAGCGCGATATCTCGCCCGTTGAGGCTATTCTGTCCAGCGCCTTGGCCGGCTCGCCAGGATTGGTGGATGTCAGGAAGGCAACCTCGTCTGCGCCCCTGTTATCGAATTTGAAATATTGACCGTCTGGGAATGGTATCCCTTCCGGCGATGCTTCCTGTTTAATCGAAACAACGAAATCCACCCGCGCCATGCTTAGCTCGCCGAGTTCTTTTTTCACCACCCCGGCCAGCTTCTTGCCCGCCTTCTGCCTATCCTGCGACAGCTTTGACGCGAGTTCCCCCATCTCCTTTTTCAATTGCTCCCGCTGGGTTTCCAGTTCCGCCCGCCTCTCATCGGAAAAAGCCAGCCCCGCCAGCTCCTTTTCCGCCTTGGCGAGGTATTCCAGCACCTCATTCAGCGAGCCGCCGTACTTCCTCTTCAGGCTCTTCAGCAGTTCGAGCCGCTCCTGGACTTCCTGCAGTCGCTGCGGGTCGAAGTTTAGATTATCGCCATAGGCGCGGACCTCCCTCGCCAGCTCTTCCAGTCCGTTGATAATCCCCTCGAGGCTGCCCATCTTGGCCTGCTGGGAGGCATCGGTATCGACTATCTGCTTCATGAGAGGCAGGGCTTCGTTGACCCTGTCCAGCGCCGAGCTGGCCGCCATGGCGTTGTCTTCCCCGTAAATGACGCGGTAAATCTCAAACGCCGCCGCTTTCAGCTTTTCCGCCGATGTTAGAATTGCCAACTCTTTCTGTAAAGCCTCCTCTTCACCCTCTTCAAGTTCCGCCCGTTTGATTTCGTCAATCTGGAAATTCAGCAGTTCCGTCTGCCTTGCCAGTTCCCGTTCGTCTCGCGTCAGCGACTGTATTTCACGGTCTATCTGGTGCAGTTCCTGGACTTTCGCAGTAAAATCGTGCCTTTTTCCCAGCGTGTGCGCATAGGCGTCGAGGTAGTCCAGGTGGTTTTGCTTGTTGAGCAGCGAAAGGTGCTCGCTCTGGCCGTGAATGTCCACCACCGCCCCGCCGATTTCTTTAAGCAGCGCCCGTGATACCGCCTGACGGTTCACCCGCGGCGTGGTGCGCCCCTGCCTCCGGAACTCGCAGGCTAGCAGCACGGTGCCGTCACCGCCCTCCAGCCCTTTATCTTTCAGCAGCTTCCCCAGCGCCCTATACCCCTCCCCTTCGCCCCGGTGAAAAATCCCCTCCACTCTGGCCTCCGCCGCGCCGTGGCGGATATCTTCCTCGCGCGCCTGGCCGGAAAGGAGCGCTTCGACCGCGTCCACCACCAGCGACTTCCCGGCGCCGGTCTCGCCGGTGATGACGTTCAGCCCGGCAGACGGTTTCCAGTTGATTTCCTCTATGATGCCGAAGTTCTTTACCGATAGCTCATCAAGCATGACCCGATTTCTCCCCTGCTTCTTTATCAGTATTGGGAGTTTCCTGCATTATCTCAAGGTTTAGCGGTAATTGCTCGTAGGGCATTTTCAGCGCCTTTTTCAGGTCATTGGCGTTCCGGGGGGCATAAGCCTGCCAGTGGTTATTGAAGAAAGCAAACAGCATATTTACCTTATCTCCAACTGACTTTACCCTCTCCGCTAACTTATTAATTTCCTCTTCGGAATAGAGGTACCTGTAGCGCGTTTCCGCGTCTCCCGTCCACCAGTCTTTTGCGTTCCTGCCGTGAAAGCGGAAGTAGGCGAAGTCCGCCGTAACCGGCACCTCCGCCGCCACCGATGTCCCGAACTTGGGCTCGTCGATTTGCACCCAGGCCAGGTTGTTTTCTCTCATTAAATCGGCGGTGCTGGCGTCGTCGCTCCAGCTGCGGTGTCTTAGCTCCACCGCCAGCCTGTATTCTCCGAAAGCCTTGGCCACCGCCCCGATTATCTGCCGCCCGTATTCGTCGTTCTTGAAGCTGGGCGGAAACTGTGCCAGCAGCGCCCCGAGCTTTCTTGATTTAACTAGCGGTTCCAGGCACTTCTTAAAAAGGTCGATATCATTCTGCTCGATGACCGCCGCCTCGCCGGTGGCTTCCTTATACATCTTTGGATGGGTGAATTTCTGCCACAGCTTGACTCCGAAAAGGAACCCTTCCGGCGCGTGCTTTACCCAGTTCCATACGAACCCGGGGTCGGGCGGACGGTAGAAAGAGGAGTTAAGCTCGACGGTGTTGAAAAACTGACTGTAATATTCCAGCTCGTTTATTTTGCCCGGGGGGTAGAAATAACCCTTCCAGGTGCCCTCCCCTTTGGGGTAAGACCATCCGGACGTGCCGATGTAGATATCTTCTGTCGGGGCCATTATTCCTCCCCGCTGACTTTGGCATTATTATACTCTAATTTACAGTTTTAATACCAAAAAGAAGAACCACCGGGCGGTTCAGTCCCACCCCGATGGTCCCTCAATTTTAACGTTATTTTTTATTTTATTCCGCCGGCAGTAGCGGCGTATAGACGCCCGCCTTCAGCACGGCGAATCTCAAGGCCAGCCCGCCGATAATTTCGCTCACGACTGCGAAAATCAGCAGTCCGGATGAAGCATCGTGGACCCAGTACGTGGTCACTGATATCACCACCGGTATCAAGATGCCGAACAGGAACACCCCTATCCAGAATAACGGCGCCAGCGCGCCTCCGATTAGCCTTATCACGGCGTCCCTGGCGGCGGTGCTGCTGTAGGTGGCGTTCCACAGATACACAGCAACGATTATGGCGAATGCAATCAGCACCACGCGGATAATATTCTCCAGCGCGGCGATATTAGTGCTGTCCTGGCCCATCATTACCGCCAGCAGGATTGCCAACCCGCCGCTGATACCGCAGGTTACGAACAGTATAGGCACAATCGCCGAGTTCCATATCTTGATGGCGCTGACATAACTCACCGCGAAGCCGGTATAAATGGATTGAGCAAAAGCGAAGATGCCGGCAAGCACCTTAAATGTGGTGATAGCGGCAGTGGCATCCGGCGCCCATTGCATCAGTATCATCGTTATTACGGTAAAAAAACCGAATAACATGATGAAGGTAAAGCCGCGGGCAATCCAGGACGTGCCGGGTTTACTCATCATCCGCCAGAACCGCATGGGATGGGTAAGGTGCAGCATATAGGATACGCCCATCAGGCCGGTCAAAAGGAATGCGATGAATATGCCCAGCAGGTTATCGAAGTAAGCGGCAGCCAGGAAAAGACCTCCGGCGATGCCTCCCAGGAAGAAGGCGAACGCGATAAAGTTACCTCTTCCGTCTATCCAGTCCTTCTGTTGCTGATATTTGACCATGAAATCGAATGGTTTTATTGTACTCATTTCTTTATCCCTTCCCTTTTTCTCGATTAGTCGATATAGCTTATCGACGGCTGCGTGTCAAACTCAGGATGGAAGGAGTGCCCATGCTTTTCTTTTATTACCCGGTTTATCTCGCTGTTCGGGTCGTCAAGGTCGCCGAAGTGTATCGCCTTGGTCGGGCAGCTGATAACGCAGGCGGGAGTCGCTTCCCGGTCAACGCCGGGTGTCAATCCCGCCGCTAAACCAGCATCAATCCTCTCCTTGCAGAAGACGCACTTGGTGACGACGCCCGGCATGTGAGGATACAGCACCTTGCCTATCTTTTCGTGCTCGGTGAGTTCCTGGCCGGGGAAATATTGCGATTTGCCATCTTCATACATCGAGCGCATCTGGTAAGGACAGGCCACCATACAGTAGCGGCAGCCGACACACTTATCCTCGTCAACCCAGACGATGCCGTCTTCACGCTGTTGAGTAGCGCCGGTCGGACATACCTTGACGCAGGCCGGGTCGGCGCAGTGGTTGCATCGCACCGAATATATCAGTTTCGTCACCTGGGGGTATTTCCCTTGCTCCCCTATTAGGAGCCTGTTCCAGAAAATATCGGGGGGTAAGAAGTGCTCCGCCTTACAGGCAAGGACGCACTCGTAACAACCTACGCATCTTTTCAGTTCTATCGCCATTCCCCATCTCATAGCTTATCACCTCCGGCTCCGTCATATTCGATTCTGTGGTCGATCTTATAGACCTTGACCGTGGAGGCCGTTTCCTGACTCCAGCAGACCGGGCAGGCGTGCTTGAAATCGGACTCCAGCAGGATATTGAAGTTGGTGCCTTTACCATAGGCTATCGGCGCTCCCTTCGCCCAGGCGCCGGAGCAGGCGGATATTGCCACCGTCTGGGGATGCTGGCCCTGCATCGTTTTCAGGGTGCCGGTAGTTTTACGCCCGTAGGGCGACTCAAGACAGATAAGGTCGCCGTCTTTCAAACCCTTCTTTTTAGCCATCTCGGCGTTCATGGTGACGTTATAGGTATAGGGGTTGAGTCGGCTAACCTCGTCCAGCCAGGGCATCTCCATGGTGTATGTGCCGTTATGTAGGATATCGCGGTATGAGAAGCAGTAGAGGTCGTATTCCCCGGAGATCTCTTTACTGACCTGTGGCGAGAAATAGGTGGTAAGAGGCGTAAACTGTTCCCAATCAAGCTCGATTCCCGCCTTTTCGGCGTTCTTCATGACGTTTTCTTTCAACTCGGCGACATGTTCCATGTAGAGGGGTATTCTCACGTCCACGTACCAGCGCCAGTAAGCCTCCTTTGGTGTCTTGGGCCATTTGACGGGGCCGTTCTTGACAACATAGTCCAGGCCGTGGTCCTCGCCGAAGTAGAACTTCAGGGCACGGTCTATCATTTCCCCGTAGGTGATCTTCTCATTAGGTTTGATGATTTGGACTACCTTCTTGGGGTCGATATCACCCAGGTGCCGGATGCTATCAATATCGCCGCCGATAAGCGCTTCACCTCCAAAGCTGGTGAAGTAGACGTTGTAGTAGTTGTTCATCTCTTCCCTCATGCCAATCCTATCGGCCAGGTCCCAGAGGGCTTCAAGCTTGTTCCGGCGTTCGTAGGCCGGTTCGACAACAGGCTGCCGTATCGGGAAGTCCCAGCCTTCCATGCCGATCGGGTGGTTAAAGAAGGGGCCGTGCGTACCGAAGAGAGAATATGTTTCCAGCGGGTGGTTGTCCGGTAAGACGATATCGGCAAATCCCTCGCAAAACTCGTTGGGAAGGATGTTGAAGGTAACGATGAAGGGTATTTTCTTCCAGAATTGCTCGGCTATTTCACGACTCTGCGTACTGCGAATCATGTTTGCCCCGAAAATCATCGCCAGCTCAACCTTATAGGGGCGCCCCAGCTTATCCCAGTACTTATCAAAGTCTGAAGTCACCGGCTGTGGCGAGAACGATGCCGTCGGTGTCAGCTCTTTCATCAGGTAAGTATAGGGTACCTTCGACTCTTCAATTGGCCAGGGGCGGTGCTCCATGAAAGAGCCCGCCGTGAGCATTCCGTCTTTGCAGGCGTAGGGTATCATCCGGAAACGCCCGGTTTCCGGGTGCCCTTCGACGTAGGCTGGCCAGCCGAGCGTGCCTCCGGGGACGTCCATGGCGCCGACGATAGCATTGAGGAGACACATGGCGATGTAGCTGTGTGCCGAATTAGTGTGTCCCTGCCCGCCGCGGAACATGATGGCGGCAACCGGCCGCAGGGGGAGTTTTTCGCCTTCTATCTCGATAGTAGCGCCGATCATGGCGGCATCCGCCCATTCCCTGGCGATGCGCCGGATGGTGGCGGCGGGGACAGTGCTCTCTTTCTCCGCCATCTCCGGGGTATACCGCCTGACATGTTCCTTGATAAGCTCAAAACCTGGATGGCACTTGACGCCGTTGACCTCGTACTCGCCGAGGATGGCGAAATCGCCGATTGTCTTATCGTTAAAGACCTTGGCTTTCTTATCTTTGGCGTCCCAGACGAGCGGCTTGTTGGTCTTTTTATCGCGGACATACTTGCCGTCGGGCCCGATGAGGTAAGGGCCATTGGTCTTTATCTTGATGAATTCCGTATCGTAAACGTTTAGCTCATTCAAGATGATATTCACCATCGTCAGGGCAACGATGCCGTCGGTGCCGGGCAGGATGGGTATCCACTCTGTGGCTTTACCCCCGCCAAAGTTGCAGATGGGGTCGAAGACGACATTCTTCATGCCTCGGGAACGGGCATCTGCCGCGAGCCTCATGTTAAAGCCCATGGAATGCCCCGAACCGGTCCCCTTGTTGGAACCCATCTGTATGGCGTAGTTGCAGTACTTGAAATCCGGTACGATAGACCACGAAGCATGGTAGAGGCCGGCGCCCATGTGGGAACCGCTGCCGCAGTGAAGGCCCGCACCGCCTACGTACCAGTTCTTGGTGCCGAACACAGCCCCGAAGACACCGAATCCGAGTGGCAGGTCGGGACCGCTGCCCGGCCCTGGCGTGCCGCCGTGGAGGAGCTTATGAGGGTTCTCGGCTCGGATTTTCTTTAGCTTTACGGCGATCTCATCCAGCGCTTCGTCCCAGGAAATCCTCTTCCACTTGGGGTCTTCGAAGAGGCCCTTCTTGGGGTTGGTCCTTCTTAAAGGGTAGTTGTACCGATTGGGGTCGTAGAGCGCCTGTATCATAGCCTCGCCCTTGGCGCAGATACCACCCCTCGGCCCGAAGTCGCTGTTAGGGTCACCGTCTATTTTCACGATGACGCCGTTGACACGATGGGCGCGTATGGCGCACTGGCCGTAGCAACCGCCGCAGGTGGTATTGACGTAGGTATCATCCCAGATTTCCGGGTTACCCTTTACCGACAGGCCTACTCTCGTCTTTTGGTTTAACTGTTCGTCTTTTGCTTTGGTAACCATATATTGCTATCCACCTCCTTGTTTAACGTGTTATACGGTTTTTTCTTTTTACGTCCCGGCGTTAACCAGGGTTTTCAGCAGGGCGTAACGCTCATCGACCTGTTTTTGCAGTTCCGCCA
>JAFGOC010000139.1 GCA_016926705.1 Dehalococcoidales bacterium
ATTAAGACGACCGCCAGGCTCGAGGGGGACGAATGGGTAATCAACGGGGCAAAGTCGTGGCCGACCAACGGCGGAATAGCCGACCTTTACCTGACGGTGTGCAGCACCGACCTGAACGCGGGCGACGAAGGAATCGCCCTGATATACGTGCCTCCGGACGCCAAGGGGCTATCATTCGGCAAGCCCGAGAAAAAGATGCTGTTTAAAACCGTCGTTAATTCTTCAATTTATTATGAAAACGTCCGGGTACCCAGGGAATACAGGGCGAGCGGGCCCGGCATGGACGGCAACTTCTTTAAAGCGGCCACGGCCGACGCACAATGGCACTCGTCCGTTATCGCTCTCGGGATTGCCGAGCGAGCTTTTGAAATCGTGCTGGACTATACCGGCACGCGGATGGGCGGTTTCAAGCCCGTCCGGCAGCACAGCATTGCCGCCGGCATCATCGCCGATATGGCTATCGGAATAGAGATGATGAAAGCCGGTGTTTACAATCTATCCTGGATGTTCGACCACCACGACGAGTACGGAATGCCTTTCGAGTCCGAATTCGTGGCCAGGGCGGCCGCCGTGCGCGTGTTCTGCGGCGATACCGCCGTCGAGATTATCAATAAAGGCGCCGAACTGCTGGGCTCACTCGCCATCTCGGAAGACTTCCCATATGAAAAGTGCTTGAGGGATATCAAGGAAACACAGCTCTGGCTCGGGGGACAGCAAATCAGCCGGTATCGCGTCGCCTGCGGTCATTACGACCTGAAAAACTGGGCGTAGGCGCCGGCTTACTTATATAAAAGCTGTCTTTTTAAGTGCGTTATTAAAATAACCGCTCGAACCATCGCCTGACGATACACTCCGCAGGTTTATTTCTTATAGATTGCCCGATCTGCGGATGCGAAATATTCGGCAGTATTACGTCCGTATACCAGTACCCGTAAGCATCTACGGCGGCAATTTCAAAATAATTGCCGGAGGCTTCACTAATCGCTTCCATCATCGCCTCGTAGGCAATCGCCTGTACGGAGAAATCAACTTCAAGGCTGTTCTGGTAACACGGGTCGTCGCCGTGCTGGATGCAGAACATTTCCTCATGCCAGCCCTCTTCAAGAAATACTCTGGTGGACTGAATCAGCACCCGCAGATAGAACGGCTTGCCGTACATGCCGAAATCTCTGCCTATCTCCTCCAGATGATTCAGATACAGCGATTTCAAATTGTCTACGCTGACGGTCTTATCATCCGCATTCTCCAGAATATTGGTTACAGGAGTAAAAAGAAAGCCATCCACATCGTTAAGAAGCCGGTCAAGTTTACCCAGCTCCGCCCCCCAGAGCGGTTCAATCATTAACAGCACCTTCCCGGAATAAACACCCCTGACCTGCTGGAGAAGGGCAAGCATTTCCGTCTGGAAAACATCCTCATAACCTGCTATACCAAACTGGCAATCGAAGTGATTGAGCATAATCGCGCCGATGCCTGTTTCTTCAGCCAGACCCGCCTGGTTGAGAACGAATACTCCCCAGTTTCTTATCAGCGCTGCCAGCCAGTCTTCATCGAGGACTTCCAAGGAATCGACTTCATCAGCCAATGCCAGGTTCAGGTAAAGCACCATATCCAGGCCCTGTTCGCGGGCCTTGCCGGCGGCGAACCTCAAGTCATCTTCAGGCATAGCGGCATTCTCCGGCCCTGCTATCACGGCGTTCTGGTAGTCAGTAATATGAACATAGTTGCTGAAAGTAATCCCGTCGGCATTAAGCGCTTTCACCCGCGGCAAGGTCTTTTCATAGGCTTCCCTCATGGCTTCGAAACCAGACGATACGCAACCTTCGTTAAGATTCGGTTCAGGAATCCAGACATCTTTTAACCCGACCAGCCTCTGTATGCTCGAGGGAAGCGGCGCCCCGGTTACAACGGGAAATGCGAAGTCGCCCAGGTACTCCGCGGGATAAGTGATTTCGTCCCTTTCTATAGCGCAGCAGGCGTTTTCCACGATATAATCCTGTACTACGCTGGGATTATTGTAGAACCCGGGGTAATCGATTTTAGAAATGTCGGACGGAATGACGATGGCGGTTGCTATTCGCGCCTCCGCCGGCTCGGAGGGAGGAGGCATGATAACCAGCACTACAACCAGTTCATCCTCGTGCTGGACCAGCATTCCTTCAAAGGTTACGACATTGCCCTGTTGATAGCCGGCTTTTTCAATATCGGTCAGGCTGTTCCATGTTTCATCCTCGATACGGAGTCCCACCACGCCGCCGCCGCCACTTACGTTAAAGTAATAACCCCCCTGCCCGCCCGGGTCCTGGAAAACCTGAACTATCTCTCCCCTGACTTTCACTATCTGGTTCAGCATAGACGCGTCAAGCTGGCCCGGCAAGAGGACACCTGGTTCCAGTTCTTCTTCCGGTGTGGAAGAAGGTATATCTCCGTTTTGAGTAGTCGACGGAGGGGCGGATTGTGTCTGTGAGGTTGTCGTTGATACCGGTGTTGTTTCCGACGGCGGTGTACCGCAACCGCTAATAAGCGCCAGTATAGCAAATAATACAATTATAACCTGATATCTCATGTTAATTGCTCAACAACTAAAGCGATTGTAAATGGGGAGAGCCTCTTTGTCAATCTGAATATAAAAAATCGATGCAACGGCAGGTCATTCGTATGTAAACCGTCTCACTATACTATAAGCATGAGCATCAGAGCATGCGCCCGGTATACGGATTAGCAGTTTAGTTATCATTGACCCGAGGACTATTATAATGTTACTATGAGTCTATTAGTGATTACTTATAGAGATGAAGGCAGAGAAGAAAAAGGCAACTATTGAAGAGCAATCAGTATTGTTCGGCGTCCTGGCTGACCCGACGCGTTTGAAGCTATTGAGACTTCTATTCCAGCAAAAGGACCCGAATGCTCTCTGTGTAAATGCGCTGGCCTATCATCTGGGTGTAACGCAGTCAGCCGTTTCTCAACATCTTAAGTTATTAAAAAGTGTGGGTTTAGTGAAAGGGGAGAAGCGGGGCTATCGCGTCCATTACTTTGTTAAGCAGGAAGCACTGGATAAGGCTCAAAAGCTGATATCTCAAGCCCTCCGACTTGGTGAAGGAAAAACTAAAAGATGAAATCAGACGGCTCATCGGCGATTGAAGTTGCCAACCTTACCAAGAAGTATGGCGAGGTCGTCGGTGTCAATGATATCAGTTTTCAGGTAGGTAATGGTGAGCTGTTTGGCTTCCTCGGCCCCAATGGTGCCGGCAAGACAACCACCATCAACCTGCTCACAGGTCTGGCCAGCCTGGATGCGGGCGCGATAAAAATCGGCGGCATCGATTGCACCCGTAATCCTAAGGCGGCCCAACACCTGGTGGGAACTGTTCCTGACGAGAGTAACCTTTACCCGGAGCTGACTGGCTTCGAGAACCTGACCTTTTGCGCAGCACTCTACGGGATGCGAAAGAATGAGCGGCAGCAACGAGCGCGGGAGCTTCTAGAGACCTTCAGCCTAACCGATGCCGCTGACCGTAAATTCGCAGGCTACTCAAAAGGAATGAAGCGCAAGCTAACCTTTGCTGCCGGCATCATTCATCAACCACCGATACTGTTTCTTGACGAGCCGACCACGGGGATTGATGTCGCCAGCGCCCGTCAGGTCAGGCAAATTATCGCCAACTTGCACCGCCAGGGAACGACCGTTTTTCTCACCACTCACTACATCGAGGAGGCCGAGCGACTTTGCGAACGTATTGCTTTTATTGTAAAAGGAAAAATAGTAAAAATAGACGGCACGACTGAACTTCTACAATCGGTTAAAGGAAAAAATATCCTGATTCTTACTGTTACTAACTCAGAACCTAACGTTACTAAGGGCATGGCTTCGGTGTTCCCGCAGTATCAGTTCGAACCTGCTGCCCCAAACCAGATTCGTGTAGAATCGCCGGAGCCGGTTAATATCGGGCCGTTGACGCGATTCCTCGAGGAAAAAGGCATCCAGGTTACCGAAGCCCGCCGGCACCTTCCATCGCTGGAGGATGTTTTTGTCCAAGTTACCGGGATTGAAGCAGGACTGATGATGAAAGAGAAAGAAAAAGCAGGAGGCGGTGGAAATCAGTGAAACGCTGGATTGCTTTCTCGAATATCTTTGCCAAGGATATGCGGGCTTATTATTTAAAGCCCCCCAATGTCAGCTGGGGTATTATCTTTCCACTTGCCTGGACAGGTATGTTTTTCATCAGGTCAGGGATGGGAATAGAAAGTGTACTGGAGCTCTTGCCGGGCGTGGTGACCATCTCAATACTGTTCGGTACTACTTCGCTACTATCGGTGACGCTTACCTTCGAGAGGCGAAACCGGTCGTTTGAAAGGCTGCTTCTCGCCCCAATCTCTCTGGAAACACTCATGTTGGCCAAGACTTCCGGAGCTATTCTCTTCGGCATTGTCAATGCGTTTATTCCCATAGCCATCGCCGCGTTTCTGGCAGATATGTCGGGAATCGCCTGGTCTCTGGTTGTGCCGGCTATTATTCTCATCGGAATCGTTTCGACCTTTCTCGGGCTTTTTATATCGGTCTCTGCAAGCGAGGTGTTTGAAGCCCAGACTTTTTCCAACTTCTTCCGTTTTCCGATGATATTCCTGTGCGGGCTATTCTTTCCTGTTATGTCGCTACCCGTGTACATCCGCCCGCTTTCTTTTATATTGCCCGTAACCTACGGTGTCGATATCCTCCACGGCGCAGTGAACGGCGAGCATATACTGTCATTTACACTGGATTTCATAATCCTCGGGGCGTTCTGTACCGTGTTGTTCCTGTTGAGCCTTCGTAATGTTAAGCGCCGGTGGATTCTATAAAAAAGTAATTATACTACTCCCGGCTAATCGGGGACAGCGGCACTTTGGGGTCGCGGAAGCCGGGCCCCATAAAGGCGAAAATCATCGGCAGCGCCATATCGTTGAGTCGCTGGAAATCGGACTTTTGCACCGTCTCCGGCTTTGGAAACGGCCAGTCCATCTGCCGGAAGGCCTGCCCGACCATAATCCCAGAGCCGTGCAGCTCGTCGGCATGAATAACGCAGTAAGCCATAGCCGCCCCGCAGTCCTCGGAGGGGATATTCGCCTCGTAGCCGGGCATGGCGGGCATCTTGAAATCCTTGAACCTCTTTTTGAATTCTTCCATCATTTCGGGGGTGGGCGGGGGCACGCTGCGGGGCATGCCGACTCCGGCCGGGATAAAGGTAAAGACGGCAATGCCGCTGTTTGCCACCGGCCCCAGTTCCGAAGCCAGCGACATCATAATAGAGCCGCCGGCGGCTTTGGCGGCGCAGTAGTTGCTCGGGCCGATGGGGTGGCAGAAAGCGGTGGACATGTAGGTGACCACGCCGTGATGCCTTGCCTGCATGCCGGGCACGAAAAGCTGGATGCCGATGAGCGTGCCGCGCGCCGCGATTTCGTACATGCGGTCCAGCTGGTAAACGGTGGACGTTAAAACGGGCGCCCCGAGGGACATCGCCATGGCATTATTAATCAGGATATCCACCTTCCCGAATTTGTCGAAGGTCTTTTTAGCCATAGCCTTCATGGATGCCTCGTCGGAAACATCGGTGTTGACGAACAAAGCGGAAGCCGGTCCGCTCTCGCTGTTGATAAGCTCTTCGGCGGCCTTGCCGGGCTCCTCGTTTACATCGGCAATCACTACTCTGGCGCCCAGCCAGGCCAGGCTCCTGGCAACGCCCAGTCCCACGTTGCCCGCCGCGCCCGTGACCACGGCCACTTCTCCGGCCAGCGCACCTTTCTTCAGTTTCGACTTGTCCATCGAGAGAGGGCCGACGCCCGGTATCTTGTACTCTTGCATTTAGGTACCTCCGTTAAGTCAGACTTGATAAGCCGATAAAATCACCCCGATTCTAGCACTTTTACGGAAAGGAATGCCAGTGCGTTCTTATAAAACACTATGACTTTATGACTATTGACAGATATTACTTTAGGTGCTAAAATGTTAAGCAACTAAAGTAAAAGGTCGCTTTCAAGTTACTGATTCCAGAATAAATTTATTGGATATGAACATGGATAAAAAAAGAGAAGACCTATTACAGACCGTCACCCAGCGGCTGATGTCCTTAATGCGGCACGTACGCCACCCGGGTCCGCCGCCGGAACCGGCGTTGAGTCCGCCCCAGGTGCACCTGATGTTTACCATCGGCCGCAAAAAAACGGAGGGGCTATCCATGAAAGAGCTGGCGGAGCTCTCGCGCATCACACCCGGGGCGGTGACGCAGTTTGTGGACGGGCTGGTGGAGCGGGGGCTGGTGGCGCGGGAAAGCGACCCCAATGACAGGCGCATCGTCAGGCTGAAGCTGACAGAACTGGCGAAAAACCAGTTCGAGAAATTCAGGAAGGAACATCTGGTCTCCATGTCCAGGATATTCGAAGCGCTCAATGACGACGAGATAAAGCAACTGATAGCGCTTTTTACCAAGATGGATACCTATCACGAAACGAAAGAACACACCATTGATTAAACTCATCAGGCACCTCAAACCTTTCACCTGGTCGATTATCGCCATCTTCGCGCTGCTGTTCGGGCAGGCGATGGCCGACCTCGCCCTGCCGGGCTACATGGCGGACATCATTAACATCGGCATACAGGGCAACGGCATCGAGAACGCCGTCCCGGAAGCCATGCGCACCGGCACTTACGACAGAATCATATCCGGTTTGGACGACACCGATAAGGCGGAGGTCGCCGGCTACTACCTGCTGCTGGACAGGAATACGCTTTCCGAAAGCGACTACGCCAGATATGTCGAGGAATTCCCGGCGCTGGCCAACCAGGATATCTACAAGCTGAACACCGACGACGGCGCGGTCATCGATAGTCTGGACGCTATTTTCACCAAGTCCATCATCGCAGGCATGTCCCAGGAACAACAAGGGGCACCGCCACCTGCCCTGGATGAAACGACGCTGGCCAACATGGTCAAGCAGGCGGCGCAGGCCATGGTCATCATGGAATACGAGGCGATAGGCATAGACATGGCCGGTATACAGTCGACCTACATCCTGCGGGTGGGGGGCATCATGCTGATAATCACGCTGCTGGGGGCGATAGCTACAGTAATAGTGGGATACCTTTCAGCGCGGGTGGCCTCCGGCCTGGGCAGGAACCTGCGCCGGCAGATATTCGTCCGGGTGGAGAACTTCTCCAATACCGAGTTCGATAAATTTTCCACCGCCTCCCTGATTACGCGGTCAACCAACGACATCACGCAGGTGCAAATGCTGCTGGTAATGCTGTTCCGCATCACCTTCTACGCGCCGATGCTGGGCATCGGGGGCGTTATAAAAGTAGTCGGCTCGGGAGCATCAATGTCCTGGATTATCGCCGCGGCAGTCATGGCGATGCTAACGCTGATAGGCATACTGCTTATCGTGGCCGTGCCCAAGTTCAAGATAATCCAGAAATTAATCGATAAAGTCAACCTGGCGACGCGCCAGATGCTCTCCGGCATCATGGTCATCCGGGCGTTCAATACACAGCGCCATGAGGAACAGAATTTCGACAACGCCAACAAAGACCTGACCAGGACACAGCTTTTCATTACCCGCGCGATAGTGCTACTGATGCCGGCCTTGAACCTGCTGATGAGCATAGTCATGATAACCATCATCTGGGTGGGCGCGCACCAGGTGGACGCGGGGGCTGTGCAGGTGGGGGACATCATGGCATTCATGCAATACACCATGCAGATAATTATGGCTTTCATGATGGTCTCCATGGTGTTCGTGATGCTGCCGCGGGCCATCGTTTCCGCGCAGCGCATCAACGAGGTGCTGTACACCGAACCGGTTATCAAGGACCCGAAGAGTCCGGTCAAATTCGACGGGGACATCAAGGGACATGTCGAATTCAAGAACGTGTCTTTCCGCTACCCAGGCGCCGAAGACGATTTATTGAAAAATCTCAACTTCACCGCTAAGCCGGGGCAGACGACGGCGATAATCGGCAGCACGGGCAGCGGCAAATCGACGCTGATTAACCTTATCCCGCGCTTTTATGACGTCACCGGCGGGAAAATCCTCGTGGACGGTCTTGACATCCGCGAGGTAAAACAGCACGACCTGCGGGAGAAAATAGGCTACGTTTCGCAGAAGACGCTGCTGTTTTCCGGTACCATCGCCAGCAACATCAGGTACGCCAACGAAAACGCCAGCGATAAAGAGCTGGAAAGATTCGCCAGAACGGCGCAGGCGCTGGACATTATCAAAGAAAACGAACTCGGCTTCGAAGCGGCGGTATCGCAGGGAGGCGCCAACCTGTCCGGGGGACAGAAGCAGAGGCTTTCCATCGCGCGGGCGCTGGCGAGCAAACCGGAGATATTCATCTTCGACGACAGTTTTTCATCGCTGGACTACACCACCGACGCCGCCCTTAGAAAGGCGCTGCGCCGTGAAACCAAAGAAGCTACGGTGCTGATAGTGACCCAGCGGATAAGCACTGTCATGAACTCCGACCAGATTGTGGTGATTGATAAAGGCGAAATCGTGGGCATCGGCAGGCATAAAGAGCTGATGGAAAGCTGCGAGGTCTACCGCGAAATTGCGGAGTCGCAGTTGACCGAGGAGGAGCTGTCCCGATGAAGCTGCCGTATAAATTCGGGCCGATGGGGGGCGGACCCCCGCCTGGCGGCGGGCCGGGGAGGGGCGGTCCCGGACCTGGCCGGCACGGCCCGATGATGGCCGTCGATAAGCCCAAGGACTTTAAAAAGACGCTGAAGACCCTGCTGGCGTACCTCAAGCCCTACCGCTACGCTATTATCCTGACCCTGATTTTATCCGTGGCCGGCACGGTATTCGCCAT
Organism: Dehalococcoidales bacterium; assembly: GCA_016926705.1. GTDB lineage: Bacteria > Chloroflexota > Dehalococcoidia > Dehalococcoidales > RBG-16-60-22 > RBG-13-51-18. The sequence goes on from JAFGOC010000139.1 coordinate 8,849, forward strand.
TATAGGACCGAAACTGATGGGCGACGCCACCACGGTGCTTTTCCAGGGCGTCATGCAGAAAATGATGGGCGTGCCGGGGGCGACCATCGACTTCACCGAAATCGGGAGGATTTTACTGATACTGCTCGGTCTTTACGTGGCGGGGACGGGATTTCAGTACGCGCAGGCCTGGGTGATGACCAACGTCTCCATGAAAATAACGTATCAGCTGCGAAAAAACGTGGCGGAGAAAATCGACCGCCTGCCGCTGAAATACTTCGATAAAAAGACCCACGGCGAGGTGATAAGCTATATAGCCAACGACATCGACGCGATGAGCGGCACGCTAAGCCAGAACTTTACGCAGATAATAACCACCGTAACGATGTTAATAGGCGTGCTGGGCATGATGCTGTGGATAAGCTGGGCGATGACGGTGACGGCGCTGGTGATAATGCCCATAGCCTTCCTGCTGATACGATTCATCGTTAAAAGGTCGCAAAAATACTTCAGGAAGAACCAGGCGTACCTGGGGCATGTCAACGGGCACGTCGAGGAAATGTTCACCGGGCATAACGTAATGAAGGCCTACAACGGCGAAGAGAAGTCGATAAAGAAATTCGACGGACTGAACGAGGAGCTTTACGACGCGGGTTGGAAGTCGCAGTTCTTTGCCACGGCGATGATGCCGGTGATGAATTTCGTGGGGAACCTGGGATATGTCGGCGTGAGCATACTGGGAGGCTACCTGGCGGTGCGCAAGGTAATCCAGGTGGGAGATATCCTGGCGTTCGTGCAGTACGTGAGGACATTCACGCAGACAATCGCGCAGACGACGGGCATCGCCAACACGCTGCAAATAACCGTGGCGGCCGCCGAGCGCGTCTTCGAGTTCCTGGAGGAGGAAGAGGAATCTCCCGACCCCGTCGAGGCGAAGAAACTGGAGAAGGTAACAGGTCACGTAACGTTCGACAAGGTACACTTCGGGTACAGCCCGGAGAAAATCATCATCAACAACTTCTCGGCGGAAATCAAGCCCGGCCAGATGGTGGCTATCGTGGGGCCGACGGGGGCCGGCAAGACGACGCTGGTCAAGCTCCTGATGCGCTTCTACGATATCAACAGCGGGGGCATTTACGTGGACGGCGTGAACATAAGCGATATGAAACGGGAAGACCTGCGCGACATGTTCGGGATGGTGCTGCAGGACACGTGGCTCTTTAACGGGACGATTAGAGATAACATCAGGTACGGGAACTTCACGGCGACGGACGATGAGGTGGTGGCCGCGGCGAAGATGGCTTACGTGGACGCCTTCGTGCACGCGATGCCGCACGGCTACAACTTCGAGCTTAACGAGGAGACCTCCAACCTCTCGCAGGGGCAGAAGCAGCTGGTGACCATTGCGCGGGCGTTCCTGGCCGACCCCAAGATACTGATTCTGGACGAGGCTACCAGCTCCGTCGATACCAGGACGGAGGTGCTGATACAGAAAGCCATGGAAGAGCTGATGCGGGACCGCACCGCTTTCGTGATTGCGCACCGCTTATCCACCATACGCAACGCCGATATCATCCTGGTGATGAAGAACGGGGACATCGTGGAGCAGGGAAGCCACCAGGAGCTGCTGGCGGCCGACGGCTTCTATGCCTCGCTGTACCAGAGCCAGTTCGACACGGCGGAGGCGGAAGCGTAGGGGACACATCAAGATACAATAACCAAATACTAATCATTAATTTCAAATTGATACCCTACCTCATTAACTCGCGCCTTGACCATCTCTGTGCTCTCTGCTATTCTTTGGGGGAAAACGCGAAATAATTCCGTCATCTATCTGAAAGGAGTCTATTATGGCAGTTACGAAAGAATACGCCCACCTGATAAAACCCATCATCATACAAGACCCGCCGCGAGGGCTTTACGCCGAGCCGCGCATGTGGATGGAAGCTAAAGACATGGAGGGGTTCAACGCCCACTTTTCCTTCGGCTTCGTCAAGAAGCCGGGCACCTTCCACCCGCTGGAGGGGGCGGTCGTCCATCCTTACGACGAGGTGCTGGTCTTCGAGGGGACGAACAGCAAGGACATCATGGACCTGGGCAAGGCGGAGATATCGGTGCTGATGGGG
>JAFGOC010000140.1 GCA_016926705.1 Dehalococcoidales bacterium
AAGCAGAAAAAACTGGTTATCACAGAAACCTGTTTCGTACATGTTCCGGCCGGCATGGTACACACACCGCTGGAGTTCAAAGTCATCCGCAAGCCGATTGTTTTTATGGATATTGCGCTGACATCGGAGTACGTACGCAAGCCGGAAGACAAGACCAAACCGGTGATGAAAGAACGGCGCGATATGTAAGGTTTTTACGGACCGTGTGAATTGTATTAAATTAGCGGGGAGAGCCTTTTAGAATAACCCCAGTCTTTTCAAGCTGGTAAAGCTCTTCCCGCCGATTATTACGTGGTCGAGTACATCGATACCCAAAATTTCACCTGCCTCCGCCAGTCTTTTGGTTAAGGCAATATCGTCTTCAGAAGCCTCGGTATCACCAGAGGGGTGATTGTGAGCGAAGATTACAGATGCGGCGCTGGCGGAGATAGCCTCTTTGAAGACCTCCCGGGGATGAACAATACTGCTATCAAGGCTACCGATTGATATTTCAGCTATCCTGATAAGCTGGTTCCTGGTATCGAGCAGCACCGCCAGGAAATGTTCCTTCTTTTTATCTTTCAGTCTCGCTCTTACAAGAACGGCAATATCTTCGGGTGTTTTTAAAGGTATTTTCTCCATCGATTCCGAATAACCTTCCACCCGTCCGGCAAGTTCAACGGCGGCTTTTATCTGGGCGGCTTTGGCAATACCGATACCCCTCACCTGCGCCAGCTCCTCAAGAGAGGCCGCAGCGACCCCCTTAAGTCCATCAAACCTACTTAGCAAACGCTGGGCGGTGACCATGACTGATTCGCCGGAGATACCCCGACCCAGAATGAGCGCCAGCAACTCCTGGGCGGATAAAGCCTCCACCCCAACTCTTTGCAGTCGTTCACGGGGCCGATCGGTAACAGGCAAATCATGAATCGTCATCGATTTCATTTTGCCAATTGGCGACTTTTTCATATCGCCCTAGTCTAGCACCCTGAATAGAAAAAAGGCAAGAAGTCCAACTTTACCATTACCAGCGATAAGGGCGGCGGGTGAGTAGAAACCACCAATCGATTTGATGGTACATCATTTTCAGAATCAGGGTTTACTGGATTCTAAAAAAACAGTAGCAACAATATCATCAAAGAAGATGAAATTGGAAGGCACATCAAGCGAGCTTGATGCCGATTCAAGGAGTAAAATGCTTTGTCTAGTCCGAGCTAAAGCCTGTAAGAGATGCGGGGGAGACCTCTCGATAGAGTGTGATGTTTACGGCGTTTATATAGAATGTATCCAGTGCGGAGCAACCTGGACCAAAAACGATTTGAAATATATACCATCCCAGAAAAACGAGCCGAAGCTGAAAACGGAAGATACCAAACCACTAACCCCCACCCGCCGGCGATAATAACCTGCCGACTGACCTGCAGTAACTACCCCTCATTCAGACAGCCACAGGGAATTCAACTCATCCATGTCAAATCCATACACCTTCATCAGCGCCTCATCATAGCCGCTGCCCTGCTTAAAGGTATTAAGTAATTCCAGCATTTTTTCGCTCCCGTACTCCTTAATGAGATAGGCAACGATTTTGTAGCTTTCTGCATAAGCCAGCATAGTCTGTTCGATATAAGCGGAAAAGGGGCTGCATAAACTACGCACTGAAATATAGGAATTATTTGCTTCTGCCCACGATAAAGCAATGACAAAGCTTAATTCGAGTTCTCCTTCAGAGGACATCGCCAAGCCCTCATCAAGCCAGGTCGGCAGGTAATTATAGGGATTTTCGGTTAACTGATGTATCACCAGATGCGTCAACTCATGGGCAATCGTACGTTTCCCCCATTCCAGCTGGGACTCGGTCGTCCCAATACCGATAGCGATAATGCCGAACTGGGAAAAAGCGACCCCGCCCGTCCACTCCTGGGGATAGATCATGGCCCCTAACAGGTCCTCCTGATGGGCGTAAATATACATTTTAGCCGGTTTTTCCAGTTCAGCGCCAGTGTTAGCCGCTAGACGGACCAACGCATCCTGCGCAGCGGCCATCAATTCTTCAGCAAAAGAGTCATCGCCTTCATACCAGTAAAGCGTCACCTGTCCCTGCTGGATGGTCTTCCAGTCGTAACGCTCGTCTTCTATATGAACCAGAGAGGATTCCGTTTCGATTTTATTACCGGCAGCATCGGTTATCGTCCACCAGTAAACTACATCAGCGCCCGGGGGAAGCCCCCCGGACCTTCTCATGTCCCAGACCCACTGCGCATCCACCGATTTTGCCGGTGTGAAGTTAACATAGGCTTCGGCGGTGACTTGAACAAAAGATGTGCGTTCTACTGAATAATGCAGGCGGATATTGGTGATAGACGCATCGCTTGCTGCGGTGATACTGAAAGTGATTTCCGCCGGGAAATTCACCTGCGCAGAGCTACCCGAGACAACAATGCCGCTATCAGCTCTAACCGCGACCGGAATTACGAGCACCAACGATAATAAGATGACCAGAACCGGTAATATTACTCTTTTCATTTTTCTTGCTTACCCATAATATACCTTAAATAGGCATCAATAAAATCATCAAGTTCACCGTTGAGTACGGCTTCGGCATTAGCGGCCTCATAACCCGTCCGGTGGTCCTTAACCATGCGATAGGGGTGGAGGACATAGCTCCTGATTTGATTGCCCCAGCCAGCATCGATTCTCTTTCCTTTAATCCTGGCCTTTTCCACCTCTCTTTTTTCAATCTCAAGCTCCAGCAGGCGGGCCCTTAAAATTTTAAAAGCAAACTCCTTGTTTAGATGCTGGGAACGCTCGCTCTGGCAGGAGACGACGATACCCGACGGCAGGTGAGTGACCCTGACAGCGCTGCTAGTTTTCTGCATGTGCTGGCCGCCGGGACCGCTGGAGCGGAAGGTCTCCACCTTAATATCCTCCGGCTTGATATTAACTTCAACATCACTTTCCGCCTCCGGCATCACTTCAACAAGGGCGAAAGAGGTATGCCGGGCGTGGTCGGAATCGAAGGGGGAAAGGCGCACCAGACGATGTACGCCATGCTCCGACTTCAGATAACCCAACGCATACTCTCCTTTAAAAGATATGACCACTCTTTTAATACCGGCTTCATCACCCGGCGACGTATCCAGTATTTCCGTTTCATAGCCGCGGCGTTCCGCCCAGCGGAGGTACATGCGCATCAACATTTCCGCCCAGTCCTGCGATTCGGTACCGCCAGCACCAGCATGTATGGTCAGAATGGCGTCACGGGCATCAAATTCGCCGCTGAAAGCCAACTGAAATTCAAACTCATCGACTTGCGAGGCAAGTCCATCCAATTCCTTTTCCAGGTCATCGAGGAGAGCGGGGTCTTCTTCAGAAATCCTCATCAGCTCTTTGATGTCGGCCAGCTTTTTCTCCAGTCCCCGCCACCGCTGCACCGTCTTCTTCTTTTCAGCCAACCGCCGCATAACACCCTGGGCATTAGCCTGGTCCTGCCAGAAATCAGGCCGAGAGGACTGCTCTTCTAGTTTAACGATTTGCTTCTCTATTTTAACGATGTCAAAGATGCTCCACGGCCATAGCGACCCGACTCTGTAACTCCTCGAGCTTTTCCTCTAAATCCGGCATAGCACCTCTTTATCCTATTTATATTCAGCACCAGTTAAAGCAGGGCGATTTTGTGTATCGAGATTACCACCGGCCGCCTGATGGGCCAGCCGCGTGGGTTCCGGCAGTCGATAACCGCGGCAACAGTTCATGACCCAATAGACTGCCGAAGGCAGGTCAATCATGTGGCCGACGGATATATATAAAGGTTTGACGCCAGTTCGAGTACGCAGGACGGCCCCGATGACTTCACCGTTATCTATAAGCTGTACTGAACTTCCAGCCTCAGCCAGAGGGACTTCATGTTCGCCGCACAGGCGCGACTTGGCGCATCCGATAGTGGGTATACCTAACCAGAGTCCAAGGTGCGAAGCCAGCCCTATGCGGCGCGGGTGGGCGAAGCCCTGCCCGTCCACGAGAACAAGGTCAGGAACATGCTCGATTTTTTCAAATGCTTTAAGCAATAACGGAATCTCCCGGAAAGACAGCAAGCCGGGTACATAGGGGAAATTGATACGGTCGGTCACTACTTTTATTTCCACGATTTCTAGGGAGGGGTAGCTTAAAACGACTACTGCGCCGGTGCCGGTTTTAGTCCACCTATTTACTGAAGCATCTACACCTGCGATAAAGCGGGGGGTGGCGATATTACTAACGCGAGATACTTCGCCGGCAAGCTCCAACTGTATTTCTTTAGCCCTGGCGGTAGTTACCTGCCAGCTATGGCGACTTATTATCTGCATACCTTGATTATAGGCATAGCCTGGGACTATTGGCAACAGGTTTAGATATTGATACTCGTATTATCATATCCAATAATATTCATTTTTTAAAAAGTATGCTACAATGGCACGTTAAATCGTTAACGGCGGAGAACCGGCATTGGCGTATTTATTACGACGCATGGAAAAAGAGGATATCGACCAGGTAACGGAAATCGACCGGGAGGCTTTTCCATCACAATGGCCGCCAGCCAACTACAAACAGGAACTGCAAAACAAAACAGCCCACTATATAGTTCTCTATGATGATACAAAGACAATAGATGTTCTTCCAGAATCGCCGAAAAGTAACTTCAATATATTCTCACTGCTGATGCCCTGGGCAAAGCAAAAAACACCTGAAAAGGTGCCCTTACCTCCCACGACCCGCCAGTATATCGTTGGTTTTTCCGGCATCTGGATGATAGCCGATGAAGCCCACCTGACCAATATAGCGGTGCGGCAGCAATACCGGGGCAAAGGGCTGGGGGAACTGCTGGTCATCACCACTATCGACTTAGCTATAGAGCATAAAGCCAGTTTTATGACGCTGGAGGTAAGGGCTTCTAATCTAACGGCGCAGAGCCTCTATCAAAAATACGGGTTCACGCAGATGGGTGTCAGGCGCGGCTACTACCTGGATAACCGGGAGGATGCAATAATAATGTCCACCGAGAGCATCAGCGGCGAATCTTTCCAAAGGCAAATCAGCGAATTGAGAGAAGCCCTAAAGCAAAAATTGCCTAATATTAAGTCGATCTGATTTCCAGGAGTACTAAACGACACGGGAAAAAGTGATTGACCCGCCCTTTGACCCCTTGTCAAATTATGTTAGAATTATCATCTAGGGGGATTCGAGGTCAAGGAGGTATACGGCGATGTCAGGACATTCAAAGTGGTCTAAGATAAAGCACCAGAAGGGCGCCGACGACGTCAAGCGGGGCAACCTATTCACCAAGCTGACAAGGGAAATCATCGTCGCGGCAAAAGATGGCGGCGGCGACCCGGCTACTAATTTCCGTTTACGCCTGGCTATCCAAAAGGCCCGCGACAGCAACATGCCCATGGACAACATCGACAGGGCGATTAAGAAAGGCACCGGCGACCTCGAAGCGGGGAGCCTGACCGAGATAACGCTCGAAGGCTACGGGCCGAGCGGCACGGCAATACTGGTAAGCGCACTTTCAGACAACCGCAACCGCACCATCCAGGAGGTAAGGAGCACATTCACCCGCCACGGTGGCAGCCTGGGGGAAAGCGGCTGCGTTTCCTGGATTTTCGAGTCGAGGGGGGTCATCAATATCAATGCGGAAAACGTCGATGCCGACGAACTGGCACTGGCCGCCATCGACGCGGGGGCGGAAGACGTGCAGGTGGAAAGCGGCTTCGTAGAAGTGATAACCAAGCCGGACGCGCTGGAAAAGGTGCGGGCGGCACTGGAAAAGCAAAAGGTGAAAATAGAGTCCAGCGAACTGCAAATGGTGCCGAAAACGCTGGTCAAGCTGGATGATAAAGCCGCCATGCAGGCACTCAAGCTGCTGGAGAAGCTGGAAGAAATCGACGACGTGCAGAACGTCTACAGTAACGCCGACATCCCCGACTCCGTACTGGAAGCCATGCAGGCCTAGTAACACTTTTGAATATGAAATGAAGATACTTGGAATCGACCCGGGCACGATAGTGATGGGCTATGGCGTGGTCGAAAGCAATGATGATGAGCTTAGCCCGGTCGATTTCGGGGCGATAAAGGTATCAGACAGAACCCAAATAGGCGAGAGACTCAACCGCCTTTACCATGAACTCCTCAAGGTAATCCAGCGCCACAGGCCCGACGCCGTCGCCGTGGAGACGCCTTTCGTCGCCAAGAACGTGAGGACGGCGCTGGCAATCGGACGGGCGCAGGCAATCGCTATACTGGCCGCCGCAGAGAAGGGCGTGCCAACCTACGAATATAGCCCGGCGCAAGTCAAGCAGAGGGTAGCCAACTACGGCGCCAGCAGCAAGGAACAGGTGCAGGAGATGGTGCGGATACTGCTCGGGCTGGAGGAAATACCTCAACCGAACGACGCCGCCGACGCCCTGGCGGTAGCCATCTGCCACGCGCAGGAGATACACCAGAACGAGCTACTGACGAAACAGGGAGGCCGATAATGATAGCCAGCCTTTACGGCAGGGTGGAGTCCATCGACAGCGACGCGGCGATTATCGAGGTGGGAGGGGTAGGCTTCAAGGTGTACATGCCTACATCTGCGCTGGCGAATATCGGAAAGCCAGGGGACACGGTGAAGGTCTACACACACACGCACGTGCGAGAGGACAACATCACGCTTTACGGTTTCCCCACCGCCGAGGAGCTCTGGCTCTTCGAGGTGCTGCTGGGGGTATCGGGGCTGGGACCGAAGCTATCGCTGGCGATGCTATCGGCGCTGACGCCCGACCAGATACGGATGGCAATCGCGACGGGCAGTACGGAGATGCTGGATATGATACCGGGCATCGGGAAGAAGGTGGCAAGTCGAATCATCCTCGAGCTTAAAGAGAAAATAGGCGCAGGAATGGCGGTTACGCCGACGGAGGAGACGAAGGAGAACGCGGACGTGCTGGCGGCGCTAACCTCGCTGGGGTATTCGCCCATGGAGGCGGTGAAGGCGGTAGCGAACCTGCCCGACGACGCCAAGATGAAGCTGGAGGAGAAGGTAAAGCTGGCCCTGCAGTACCTGGGGAGCAGGTAGCCTCGATTCGTTTTGTAAAAACGGCCTTTTTAAAATTTTTTTCTTTGTAGCTAAAACTACGAAAAACCAATAATTCCAGCTTTGATTCGTTTCGTTATTTTTTGATTCATTTAACCGCTTTAGGCTTGATTCGTTTCGTAAAATTTATTTGTTTTATTTTTGGCGATGTAAATCCTCCTCGCCTCTCCACCATTATAAAGGGGTTAAGGGGAGAAAGTGAAGGGGATTTTGTCGCTTTTAACCGCCAGTTGCTTGCGGGAATTTCCGATGAAGACTAGAATAGGTCTGATTAATAGGAGAGATTATCAGGGCGTGAATAACTGGATCCCGATTTACATCGGGATGGTTTGGTGAAAAAGAGGTGTGATATGAAGGCATCTGAAGGTAAGATTGGGAGAGTATTTGTTTTAAGGCTGGAGGACGGGGAGGTGGTGCCGGAGGTAATCGAGAGGTTTGCGGGGGAGAAGGGCATCAAGGTGGCGCACGTTGTTTTGATAGGGGGAATCGCGGGAGGACAGATAGTGTCCGGGCCGAGAAAGACCGAGGAAATGCCGCCCGACCCGGTGCTGGTGCCGGTGGAGGGGGCGCACGAGGCGGCGGGGGCGGGCATCATCGCGCCGGACAGGGATGGCAAGCCGGTTTTGCACATCCACGCGTCGCTGGGGCGAGGGTACAAGGCGCTGATGGGGTGCCTGCGGCCGGGGGTGAAGACGTGGCTGGTGGGGGAGGCGATTATCTACGAAATAACGGGGACGCAAGCGCGGCGGCTGCCTGATAAAGCGAGCGGGTTTGATTTGATGGAGGTGTAGGAGGGGTTAATTTACGGATTAGTTGATATTACTATATTGATCAATTCCCATATCACCAGCAAGAATGCTGCAAGAACAATACCAGTGAATATTATTTTTAATTGCTTGGTAAAAAAGCTACGACGGATGAGCCGAAAACAATAGCTAAGGTGATGTACCATTGAAGGTACGTATAGATCAAATGAAAATATTGTAACAAATGATAGAAAATTGATACAAATTATTGTATATTTTTAAGAAATTGAGGCATAACCCTCTTGTAAATTGTGGTAATTAGGGGTAATATGGTAAATTAAATAAGGGTATACCCTAATATTATTATGTTACCTCAATAACTATATATTTATACAGATTAATTTGAAAATGAAAGGGGATAAGATGGCACAACAAATTGGTGCTACTCCTATTTTTAAAGGTAAAATTCCTATTATCTTCTTTAAAGAAGGTGATGAGGTTATTGCTTTTTCGCCAGCTTTAGACCTTTCAACATGCGGTAGTACAGAAAAAGAAGCTCGTAAAAAATTTGAAGAAGCCACAAAGATATTCCTTAGGGAAATAATTCAAATGGGTACCCTTAGTGATGTCTTAACAGAGTGTGGATGGAAAAAGGTTAAATTTGAACGTTCTTGGTCTCCGCCAACCTATAAACATGAGTTAATACCAATTCCAGAAGGAGTGTGTTAAGAACTGACAAGATTAACACCTATTAGCTGGAAAGAATTTGCTATATTTCTTGAAAATGTTGGCTGTTATTTTGATAGGCAGGAAGGAGACCATCTTATTTATAAAAGAACTGGTTTAAAGCGTCCTATTGTATTACCAAAGATGAATGATATACCAGTATTTATAATTTTAAACAATCTTAGAATTCTAGGAGTTAGTCGAAACGAATATCTTAAATTAATTAATAAGCGTTAACATCAGATAGGTTCTATATGCATATGACTAGGTTAAAAGATTCTATACAATGCTAAAGCTTCCTTAAAAAAGGATGTCCATATAATATAGGCTAACAATTGATAATTACTTATTAGTCTCCATTTTTCAAAGTGGGAGACTATTTGGGGGGTGAAGGGGTGGGGGTGTTAAAATCCTCCTCACTCCCCCTTTAACAAGGGGGACGAAATACACCACAAATTATCTTATAGGGGGTTTTTAAGAGGGGCGAAGCCCCTCTTTTTTTAGTTTCCCCCTTCCCGGCGGGAAGGGGGACAAAGGGGGATAGGGAATAAATAGCTGGATTCCCGATCAGGTCGAGAATGACGGTTGGGAATAACCTAGAATAGGATTTGCCTCTCCGCCCTGATATCCTTCGCTGCGCTCCAGGATGACAGGGGAGTGAAGGGGTTGGATTCCCGAGCAGGTTGGGAATGACGTTTAAGTTTTCTGTTTAAATTGAAGTCGCTGGTCTCTTAAAGTATCCAGCCAGGCGGCGGACTTAACCTCTTTTTCCAGCAGGTATTTCAAGTAGCCGCTGATAACGTTTTCCATTTCACGCTCAAGGTCAGAATCGACTTTAACGCGGGCGGCGGAGTCAAAGTCTTCATCCTGCAAGAGACGCAGGACTTTCTGGGCGTTAAGAGAGAGGGGATAAGAGAACGGCTGATTAAGATTGCAGGCGGGGCAGAGCATACCCCCGGCGGCGGGACTGAAATAGTTAGTGGAGGGGTCTAAAGCGCGGTGGCAGGTTACGCACTGTCGCAGCTGGGGCCGGTACCCCGCGCTTTCCAGCAGGTGCATTTCGAAGTAGCGCAGGACAAGCTCTTTATTTTCCGCCTCGCAGAGTCTGGCCAGTGTATCCGCAAGGAGCTTGAAAATCTCGTAATTTTCCTGGTGCTCGGCGGTGAACTGGTGGACAAGCTCGACGGCGTAAAGCCCGCAGGACGTCAGCCAGAGGTCGTTCTTAAGCGGCATGAAGCTGTTGACGGTCTGCGCGCCGGTAATCGTGGGGATATTGCCCCGCCCCCGCGAGAGAGATACGGTGCTGTGGGTAAGCAGCTCTAAGTGCCCCGCCATCTTGCTCTTTGGTTTGCGCAAGCTCCTGGCAAAGCCCTGGATTTTACCGAGGCGGGGAGTCAAGAAGGTGAGGATGGTGTCCGCCTCCCCCAGCTTCGTCTTTTTGATGACAATGGCTTCCGTCTGGTAATCACGCGGGTCGGGCATAGTCTATTTTAGCGCGTTTTCGGTAAGCCAATCCACCTGGGGGTCGTTTCCATGTAGTCCCGGTAGGCGCTTCCGTAAGTATCGAGGCAGAACCTTTCCTCTTTAGACACCTGGTAGCTTTGCAGGAAAAAGGTGGCCACGGTAATGATAAAAAACAGCCACGAAGCGGCCGCCACGCTGACGGCGAGATAAACGAAAATCATGGAGAGGTACATCGGGTGGCGTGAGTAGCGATAGACGCCGGAGGTGAACGGTTTATCTTTGGGCGTGCCGGCGACGGCAAGCGTCGCCTGGATGAGTACTAATAGCCCTACGATGAATAATGCCAGACCCACCCAGAGCCAGGGGGTGCCGGTTTGAAAAGGCACGAATAGGGAGTAAAGAGTGGCTAATATCCAGAGTCCCTGTGTGAAAAAGGACATGATTCTGTCCTGACGGTTTTGTATGATTTCCGGGGCGTGGCTGGTCCTCTCGGCGATGTGTTTGGGGACAACAATCACCGCCAGCCATTGGAGGGGGTAAATAATCATGAACAGCCAGGCGTTCCACACGCCGACTTCAAAGGCTGGTATCCAGGACATATTTCATCTCTTAAATGTATTTCCGGGGGCTAAAACTCCTGTCGCCCTTCCAGCGCCCTCGTGAGCGTCATGTCGTCGGCATACTCAAGCTCGGTGCCGAAAGGGAGGCCGCGGGCGAGTCGGGTGACCTTAATGCCGAGGGGGGTGATTATTTGGGAGAGGTACATGGCGGTCTGCTCGCCTTCCAGGTTGGTATTGGTGGCAAGAATAACCTCTTTAACGGTGTTGTTATCGAGTCGGGCCAGGAGTTCCCGCGTGCGGATGTCATCGGCGCCGACGCCCTCAGTGGGGGAAATGGCGCCGTGGAGGACGTGATAAAGTCCTTTATAAGCACCGGTATGTTCAATCGCCAGAATATCCTGCGGCTGCTCG
>JAFGOC010000141.1 GCA_016926705.1 Dehalococcoidales bacterium
ATGTTTTTCTCTTTGAATCACTGATTCTATATCTTCACATTGCTGATAATAAACCAGATTATATACTTTATACTTTTTCGTAAAGCCTTCAACCAATCCGTTTTTATATTCGTATATTCGCCTTATCAAGTCGTTCGTAACGCCAATATATAATGTGCCCCTGCGTTTGCTGGCTAATATATAAACATAATAGTATTTCATGTTAGATTCTGACCTCAGTCAGAATGACAAATTGTTGTCGGTTTGTTATTCGAAAGAGACTGTCAATATGAACGAAGCTGAAACAGGAACTAGCGCTGTACTTAAGCCGTCACCACCGTTGTTCCGGTGGCTTTGGCGATGAGCTTGCCGTCCTGGTTGGTGACCGTCATCTCGGAGACGCCGATGCGCCGGCCGCTTTTTATCACGCGGCACTCGGCGGTAAGTTCGTCGCCGACCCCGGCGCCGGATATCAGGTGGATATTGAACTGCGTGGCGATGCTGGGGGTCACCAGTGAGTTCGTGGCGTAGGCGAAAGCCTGGTCGGCGATAGCCATAACAATCCCCCCGAATACCATCCCGTTGAAATTAAGGTGTTCCGGCCCAAGCTTCATGACTACTTTAGAATAACCGGGGGTGAGTTCGGTCAATTTCATCTTTAAAAAGTCGGCAACGGGCTCGCTGGCTTCTTTTGCTTTCAGTTCGGCAACGTTATCTTGAGACTCTTTTTCCCGGCCGGGCATCGGTCCCCTCTCCTTGCAGTAATGATTTTGCTACATTATAGCACAGAGTCAAGGTGTAGCCTAAACATATTTCAATACTCTTGCTTCACCCCTTCCCTCAAGGTTATAATTAGGCAATGCCTAAAATCATTGCCGGTATGCCGGCCTACAACGAGGGAAAATACATCGGCACGCTGGTGCTGCAGACCCGCCAGCACGTGGACGAGGTAATCGTGGTCGATGACGGCAGCACCGACGCCACCGCGGAAATCGCCGAGCTGGCCGGCGCCAGAGTGATTAAGCACGAGACAAACCTGGGCTACGGCGCCGCTATCCAGAGCATCTTCGCCGAAGCGAAAAAGCTGGACCCGGATGTGCTCGTCATCCTCGATGCGGATGCCCAGCACAGCCCGAAAGAAATCCCCAACCTCGTGAAATCCGTTATTGACGGGTATGATTGTGTTATCGGCTCCAGACACGAGCACGGGGAAAAGATACCTTTATACCGCCGCGTCGGGCAGCGTGTGATTTTACGCTCGGTCAAGGCGCTTTCCGCGGATAAACTCACGGACTCCGAGTGCGGCTTCCGGGCATTCTCCAGAAAGGCTGTGCAAACGCTGGATTTGAGAGAAACTGGCATGGCAGTATCGGCGGAGACCGTGGCGGAAGCCTCGCAGAAAAACCTGAAAGTTATACAGGTCCCGGTATCGGTTAACTACGCCAAAGACAGCTCGACATTACACCCTGTACGACACGGCTTAAGCGTTATTACACGGATATTTGCCATGATATCCGACCAGCGCCCGTTGTTCTTCTTCGGAGTTGTCGGTCTGATTTCCATTATAATTGGATTGGTATTCGGTATTAGGGTAATAGTGCTATTTACAGATTATCGTGTCCTGCCTACAGGCAATACGCTCGTTACGGTACTGCTTATTGTCCTTGGATTGATGTTTGTTTTCACTGGTTTTGTGCTCTCGGCATTGCAGCCGGGTATACATAAACGGGGTTTGTTTTCCAGGATTGTAACGAAAATATCGGAACCTCATCCACTGCTGTATTTTGGTACTATCGGACTGGTGCTCGTAATCGTTGGGTTAGTCTTCGGCGTCAGGGTGTTTAGCCTTTACGCGGAAAATGGTGTTTTGCCTACGGGAACAGCATTGGTTTCTGTTGTTTTTCTAATCATGGGTATGTTTAGTATTTTTGCCGGTTTAATACTCCGCGGTTTTGCACAATGGAGGAAATAGCTAGTCGTTTGATAAAGCCATTAATATGCTTAGAATATTACTAATTAACCCTCCCCAGTCCACCCGTTATCCCCAGCCCCCCATCGGCCTGGCTTTAATTGCCGCTATTCTGGAAAAAGAAGGACATACCGTCAGTCTGCTGGATGCCAATGCCCTGCAGCTTAAGCCGGAAGATGTGGCTGGTGCAGTATCTGACGCCGGTGTAGTCGGTATTACCGCCATGACGCCTACCATCGGCACGGCCTTATATATTGCACATTATCTCAAGAGGGATAGACCCGGCATCAAGATAATACTCGGCGGGCCTCACGCTACCCTATTGCCGGAGGAAACACTGAATTCATCGCCAGATATTGATATTATCGTTCGGGGAGAAGGCGACGAGACTGTAATCGACTTAATGCGGGCGATAGAAGGTGGACAGCCTTTAGACAATATACCTGGAATCAGCTATAAAGCTGACGGCAAGATAGTCCATACCGCTGATAGAACATCCAATGTGGACATGGACAGTCTCCCCTACCCGGCCTATCACCTGCTGCCCTGGAAAAAGTACCGCCCACACCCCCCTCACGGCATGTCGATGCCCTTCGGCGCTATCGTGACCAGCCGCGGCTGCCCTTACCGCTGCGCTTACTGCTCCAAGCCTGTTTTCGGCAGCCGGTTCCGCGCGCAGAACCCCGAGCGTGTTGTCGAGGAAATGGCTTTTCTGCACAGGAAGTTTGGCGTAAAGGAAATCGCCTTCTACGACGACTCGTTTACGCTGGATAAAGAGCGCGCCCATGCCATCGCCGGTAAAATTATGGAAAAAGGACTCAAGATAGCCTGGACCTGCGAGACACGGGTAAACCTGGTGGATAAAGAGCTGCTCCGTCACATGAAACAGGCCGGCTGTTATTCTGTGGCTTACGGCATAGAGTCAGCTTCACCGCAAATAATTGAAGTCCTACATAAAGATATCACCCTGGAGCAGGTTGAAAAAGCTGTCCGGGACAGTCGGGAGGTCGGCCTGCAGGTAATCGGCTATTTCATGCTCGGTTCTCCCGGCGAGACCCCGGCGACTATCCGCAAGACTATCGATTATGCCAAGAAACTGAAGGTGGATTTCGCCCAGTTTTCCATTACTACCCCCTTCCCCGGCACCGAATTATATGACATTTATATGCGCGATAAAAAGGCAAATATTCCCTGGGAAAAGTTCGTTTATGCCGGCACGGATAACCCGGCTACGCCCGTATTTGAAAGCAGTCTGTTACGTCGGCAAGACCTTCAGAATTGGATACGCTGCGCCTACCGGGAATTTTATCTGCGGCCTTCTTACGTGTGGCAGCGGCTCAAGCGCTGCACTTCCTGGGGCGAAATCAGGATGAATTTCAGGGGTCTAACTATGCTGCTGCGCAGCATTTAGGACTAGCTGTGGGCCCATTTCCGCTCTTTGACGTATTTCTCGATATCAAGTTTTTCCAGTTTTTCAAAATTGTGACGGGCATCGACCCAGCGCATGGTGCCGGAGCGCCCGCGCATGGCAATCGACTGCGTTTGCGCGCCGCCGCTGAAATAGCGTACCCCTCTTAGCAAAGCGCCGCTGCTGACGCCGGTAGCGGCAAAAAATACATCGTCGCTGTTTATCAGGTCGTTTGTTTTATAGACTTTTTCTATGTCTTCCCCTTTGGTGATGGCGGCTTGCTTTTCGTTTTCGTCGCGGGGCCATGCCTTGCACTGGATAGCGCCCCCGATGCAGAGTATCGCCGCGGCGGATAATACGCCTTCCGTCGTGCCGCCGATACCCATCAGCACATCGACATCCGTTTCCGGCAGGGCGGCCTCTATGGCGGCGGAAATGTCGCCGTCGGTTATCAGTTTTACCCTGGCGCCCGCGTTTCTGATATCCCTCAATAGCGTTTCATGGCGGGGACGGTCCAGCACCACCACGGTTATTTCGGATACCTTCTTTTTCTTGGCGGCGGCGATATTGTTCAAATTTTCGGTTACCGACGCGTTGATGTCGATAGCATACTTGGCTTCAGCTCCAACGGCGATTTTATTCATATATACGAAATGCCTGGGACAGTGCATCGTGCCTCTGGCGGATAGCGCCACCACGGAGATGGCCCCGGGCAGCCCCCGCGCCGTCAGGGTGGTCCCGTCGATGGGGTCGACGGCGATATCGACTTTGGGCTCCGAGCCGTCCCCGATTTTCTCGCCGATATAGAGCATCGGCGCTTCATCTTTTTCACCCTCCCCGATAACTACGATGCCGTCCATACGGACAAAGCCGAGCACGTTGCGCATGGCATTGACGGCCGACTGGTCGACTAATATTTTATCGCCCCTCCCCAGGTAACGCGCCGCGGACATAGCCGCTGATTCGGTGACGCGCACCAGCTCCATGGCGATATTACGTTCCATAGGACGACTGTTATTTTTCTCGTTCATATTATGTCAACCCTCACCTTCTTAGTGGTCGGGGTGAGAGGATTTGAACCTCCGACCTCAGCGTCCCAAACGCTGCGCGCTAAACCAGCTGCGCTACACCCCGCCCGCTCTAGTATAGCC
>JAFGOC010000142.1 GCA_016926705.1 Dehalococcoidales bacterium
AAGGGGGTAATTTCATTCCAGAGGGCTTTATTTTGTTTCAAGTATTTGTCCATATTTAGTCCTCTGTCCGTCTCGGTCTGTACTGCACAGCTTCCGCAACGTGATGGGCTTTAATTGTATCACAGCTTTCCAGGTCGGCGATGGTCAGCGCCAGCTTAAGGATACGGTGGAAGGCGCGGGCGGAGAGATAAAGCTGTTTCATGGCGGCCTTTAGCAGGCTCTGCGCCGTATCTTCCACGTGGCAGAACTCCCGTATCTCGGCAGGCGTCATCTCGGCGTTGCTGGTCAGCCTGGTGCCTTTGAAGCGTTTCAGCTGGCGCTCGCGAGCGGCGGTCACCCTCGCCTGTACATTACTCGACGTCTCGCCGAGTTGCTTGTCCGTGAGCTTCTCGTAGTCGATATGCGGCACCTCGACGAAGATGTCCACCCTGTCGATAAAAGGCCCGCTGATACGCCTTTGATAGCGCGACACGATGCTCTGCGGGCAGGTGCACTTGCGGAAGGGGTCGCCGTAATAGCCGCAGGGACAGGGGTTCATCGCCCCCACCAGCATGAAGCTGGAAGGAAAGGTGACCCTTCCCTGGGCGCGTGATATGGTAACGACCTTGTCCTCCAGCGGCTGGCGCAGCACCTCCAGCAGAGAGTGCCCGAACTCCGGCAGCTCATCGAGGAAGAGGACGCCCTTGTGGCTCAAGCTGATTTCGCCCGGCTTCGGCCAGTGTCCCCCGCCCACCAGCCCCGCGTTGGAAATTGTGTAGTGCGGCGAGCGGAAGGGTCGTTGTTTAATCATCGGTGTATCGGATGGGAGCAGACCACTGACGCTGTATATCTTGGTGACCTCCAGGGCTTCTTCGTTGGTCATGGGAGGTAAAATGGAGGGCAGGGCGCGCGCCAGCAGGGTCTTGCCGCTTCCGGGCGGTCCGCACATTATCACGTTGTGTCCCCCGGCAGCGGCAACCTCCAAAGCGCGCTTGACGTGTTCCTGTCCCTTGATATCGGAGAGGTCGGTGTAGTTCATCAGCGGCGCGACGGCGGTGATATTGCCGTCGTTTTTATAGGGTGGGATGACAGCCTCGCCGCGCATGTGGCTTACCAAAGTCGCCAGGGAAGCGACCGGGATGATGTTGATGCCTTCTATCAATGCCGCCTCTTTAGCGTCCGCCTCCGGGACGATGACGTTGGGAATGCCTTCGTCTTTAGCCAGGGCGACGAGGGGCAGGATGCCGTTGGTGTGGCGCAGGCCGCCGTCCAGCGAAAGCTCGCCGAGGAACATGGTGTCGCTGACGTCGGCAGCAACCTGCTCCGAACTCAAGAGGATGCCGACGGCGATGGAGAGGTCGTAAGCGGGGCCGGCTTTCTTGAGGTCGGCGGGCGCCATATTGACCACGATGCGCGTCCCGGGGAAACTGCCGCCGGAGTTGCGGATGGCGGAACGCACGCGCTCGCTGGATTCCTCGACGGCGGCGTCCGGCAGTCCGACGATGATGGTCTTGGGCAGGCCGGGCAGAATGTCCACCTCCACCTCTACCGGCGCGCCGTCCAGCCCGACGATGGCTCCGCTGCGTACTTTAGCTAGCATGACAGCTTATTGTAGCGTAAAGATGTGCCGATTGGCAAAAAGAGATTCGTTTTGTAAAAAGGGAACTTTTTTAAATTTTTTTTATTTTGTAGCTGGAAATTTTTTTCCAGTTATTTTTAGCTTCAATTCGTTTTGTCTTTTTTAATTGTTATATTTTGATTCAGCTATGATTCGTTTTGTCATTTTTCATCTGCTTTTGTTAATTTAGCTATGATTCGTTCCGTAATTTTTAATTATTGTCTTAGCTTTATTAGAAGCTGATTCGTTTTGTCAATTTTAGAGGTTTGACAATACGAACCATATCAGGTTGTTAAGGTGCTGCGAGCATTTACAAAAACCCCCTTAATCCCCCTTTATAAAAGGGGGAGACTGGTAAGGGCGGTTAAAGTATAAGGGGGTGAGGAAGGAATTGTAAAGGGGATTTTGTCGCAGGGGGAAGGGGAAGTTAACAGTATACAGTTTACAGTAGGGGAAAGTGTGCTGGATTCCCGCCTGCGCGGGAATGACGGGGGAGGAAAAGGGAGAATAACAAAAGCCTATTCCGTACTTGATACGGAATCCAGTGGTCTGGGATTAATCTGTTTAGAAGTTAGATGGCACTAACACGGGCTAACTGGATACCGGCTTCCGCCGGTATGGATTTTGTGGTTAAGATAGGATATTTACTCTTTTTCGTCGTGTTTACAGAAAGCAGCTGTAATACCTACAGCCCATTAGATAGTTTGAGGTGTTCGGCAAGCGTTTGCTTTCGCTTGCATTTCTTTTCTATGACTTTCCTTAAGATGTTGAATTATTAATATACGTTCACGACATTTAAAGTCACATAAGATACATTTATATACTACTGCCATCTTATCCTCATCCAGTACCAATTATTAACATTTACACCCCTCTTCTTTGTAAAAGGAATCCCCCTTTCGTAAAGGGGGACTATGGGGGGTTTTTATATAAACTCTACCCCCTCCCCAACACCCCCCTCACCTTCTCCGCGTATTCCTCGCTGTCTTTATCGCCGGTGATAATCTCTATCTCTTTAGCGGACTTTACGCCTAAACCTAACTCTACTGCCCGCTTTATCTGGTCCTGCTCGAAGATTTTGCCCTTGCTGACCTCCGGCGTCGTCCCCAGCAGGCGCAGTATCGCCACCCCAACAGCGTCTATCGCTATACGGTCGGTGCCGCCCAGCATCACGTCGGCGTTTTTCCGCGTCCCGATATGCGGGCCTCCGTCCACGAATGCCTCCACCCCGTCCAGCACGATTAAGTCCGGCGTATAGGCGGTATTTATCTCCGCAATCATCTCCCGCTGGTGAGGCGATGAATGCAGCTCGTTCATGTAGGGATAGCCCCCCGCCGCGGGCGGGCCCAGCCCCGGCGGCACCATGCCCACGGCGCACTTGAGCGACAGCGTGAAATGCCCCCCGAACTGGTGCGTCTTGAGGCAGCAGGTCACTACGACGGACTCCGCCTCTTTGTATATCTTCGGGAACAGAAAACCGTTCTTCCAGTGGCTGTCCTTCGGCTTCACCAGTACCCAGCCTTCTTTGGGCATTGCCTGTAAATCGAGTACCTCGAAGCCCAGTTCTTTGGCCATCCTGAAGACGTTCTTTTTCTCCATGATTTCGTGCGTGCTGGGGCCCGGCCCGCTGCGCTCTGCCAGGGTGATTTTCTTAGCGCCCATCTCTTTTAATGTGCTAATTAGCGAGTGCAGCGTGTCGTAATGGGTGGACCCGGGGGCGGGGTCGGCGGTATTGAAATTGGGCTTGAGCACCACCGCCTTGCCTTTTACTGGGTTTATCTTCAGTAGCTCGATGGCTTTGCTTGTGCCCGTCGTTCTATCTTTCGTGCGTACCAGGCTGATTTTAGTCATATGAGACTCCTTATTTAGTAGCCGTCGCTCTTTTAATTCTAAGTCATTTGATGCGCTTCTGCACTTTGGCCCATGACGGCGTGATGAGGAAGCTCTCCTCCATGTTGTCCACCATTCTCCGGAACTTACTCATCGGCGCGGAGAAGGTCAATAAGTTTTTAGCGACATGCGGCCGCGCCGAGATATCGAACATGCCGATAACCGCCTTAGGACGCGCTGACTTTACCTCCATGAATGGGAACTGCACGATGGAGGCGCAGCCCGACCCGAATGGTGCGATGACCATGTCCTGCTCCGCCTCGTCGAAGCTGGCGAGCGTGAACAGTCCCGCCAGCACGTCCGGTTCGGCGTAGAAGATGACCACGTCCGGATTATCGTCTTTTTCCAGCCTGTCCCACCGCTTGAAGACGATGTATCTGGCGGGGGCTTTCAATGCAGAATCGTGCTTTTTCATGTATTCTTTAACCAGCTCCGGCGACTTTTTATAGCGTTCGCCCTCCAGCTTGCCGGGAATGCCGCAGGACAGAAAATACTCAAAGTTGGGCATGTCGAGTTTGGTCACAAACCCGAGATATCTCTTACCGCCCGGGCAGCCCACGGCATCGACATCGAAGGCTAAAGACTGCCCCTTCTGCACATTCGCCAGCGCCCCGATAACACAGCGCGCCACCGAGCCGGGTTTCACTTTCTCGGCGGTTGATGGCTTATCCGTGTAATAAAAGGTGATTGGCAGGGCGGCGTTATTGAAGTATTTTTTCCAGAGATTAAGGAATTTTTCTTTAAAAGTCATGTCCATATCTGCCTCCTGAAAAAGAAACGGGCATACCGCCATTGTTAGAGTATGCCCGCTATATGTAGTCCCGGCTTACTTTCGCTTGTACTCCGGCGAGAAGAAGAGGTCGTGGAAGAGGATGGGTTTCCTGGGGTCGTTTACCTTTTTAAAGTTGAGCGGGCAGTGGTATAAACCCGCCGGCACATAGACGGTGCAGGCCTCGGTGATGGTGAATTTCTCCAGCTTCTTGCCGTCCCGACTCAACGTAAGCTCCACCACCCCGCCCAGGTCGGGCATATTGGTGAGGTCGCCCCCCGCGAAAATCAAAAACTGGTCGAAATCATGCGCGTGGCATTCCGTCACCATCTCGAACGGCTCGGTAATCGCCCACCAGCTCATGGAGAAGTTCCTGCCTCCGTACTTTTCGTCGCTGTGCAGGCCGAGTCGCGGGGCGGTTACCTCCGGGTGGGGGGTCTTGTTGGTCATAACGCTTTTTTTAAAGTATTTTTCCAGGATAGCTCTTTCACTGGCTGCCATAAGGATACCTCCTTTTTATATACGCGTTCGGGAGAATTATATACCCTAACGGGGGATTAAAACAAAATCATGTTATACGGGGTGTTTAAGAGGGGTGGTATGCAACGCTCTCTCTCCACTGTTGGAGAGATGGCAACCGAACGGGGAGTAGCCTGACGGAGAGGGGCGCCAGCCCCTCTCTCTAAAACACCCCCTCTCCAGCCAGACGATTCTCCAACCTTGCTTAATGTGGAGGCTGGAGAGGGGAAAAGGGGGTAAGGTAATCCTAATTTACGGTTCGTGATTAAAGAAGCACTTATTTCGTATTCGCGGCCTTAACCTGCTCGTAGAGGGTGTAGCTTTCCTTAATCATTTCCCTGATAGGCAGGTTAAAGGGACACTTTTCCTCGCACTCGCCGCACTCGGTGCAGGCGGCGGCTTTCTCCATGCCCTCGCTTACGAAGCCGCCCTTGAGATACCAGTCCGGCGGCAGGCGCTTGACGAAGGACGGGAAGGTCATAACCATGGAAATGGGTATCCCCTGCGCACAGGGCTGGCAGTAATCGCAGCGCCGGCAGAACCGCGTGCCCAGCTCCTCGGTCATCCGCTGCATCTCTTTACGCTCGGCGGCGGTAATTTGCTGAGGGCCTTCATAAATAGCCGCAATTTCTTCAATTTCGTGCATCTTTTCGATACCGGGAATACTCACTACGTCCGGGAACTGCAGCAGGTATTTGAAACACAGCGTGGCGTTATCCAGCATGCCGCCCGCCAGCGGCTTCATCACGATGAATCCCATGTCGTGCTCGCGGCAAAGCGGCAGCAGCTCTTTTGCCGGCTCGCTGGTGATGAAGTTGAAGGGAAACATCATGGTCTCGAATTTCCCCGTTTTTACCTCGGCCTTGGCGGCGTCCATCTGGTGCGATGTTATGCCGATATGCCTTATCTTGCCTTCTTTTTTCGCCTTTTCAAATATCCTGTATAGCCCGTTCTCCGGGTCGAGGATTCTGTTCAGGGTATCGGTATCGTTGACGCTGTGGAACTGGTACAAATCTATATAGTCCGTGCCCAGCCGCTTGAGGGATAGCTCCAGGTTATTCTCAACCATTTCCGCATCGCCGGGGAAGGTCTTGGTGGCGATATAAACGTCGTGTCGCCGCCCCTTTACCGCCCTGCCGATACGCTCCTCGCTGGTGGTATAGCCGTTGGCGGTATCGAAATAGTTGATGCCCAGGTCTAGGCACCTTTGCACGACTTTCACCGCTTCGGCTTCTGTGAGTCGCTGTATCGGTATCCCCCCGAAACCCAGGCGGGTTACCATCATCCCCGTCTTGCCCAGTCTAATCTTTTCCATATAAATCCATTCCTTTCTCCCTTGTACCGCTTTACCCTCTCCCCTCGTGGGAGAGGGAAGACAAGAGCTTGCCCCGTACCTGATACGGGGGTGAGGGGGAATTAACAATTTCGTTAAGGTAATTCTATTTCTTCGCTTCGATGCGCAACTTCATTTCCCGGTAAAATTCCTCCGGCCCTTTGCCGATGGACAGCTTTTCCATGGGGCACATCCCCTTACCATCGTCCCGGATGATATAGGGGACGATTTCCGTGAGGTGGTATTCGATGTTGTATTTTTCCAGCGTTTTGACGGCCAGCTCGCTGCCCAGCGGACTGTACACCTCGCGGCAGTTGGCTTTAACCGAGAGCAGAGCGGCGGCGTTGCCCATGACTTTATCGAGGATGACCACCGTCCCCTCCCCGCGTTCCTGGTCGTCCAGGTACTCCATCAGGGGCAGGAGACGCTCTTTTTCAGAAGCGAAGATAAGGTTTTCGTCACGGTAAATCTGCAAAGTGTCGTTGCTGTTCAGAAATTCATTGAAAAGGTCGGTGTACATGAATAACTCCCTGGATATCTATTTCAATGATATCCAGCTAAAAACAAAAAGTCAAAGAATGAGCCATTATCATTGCGAGCCATTCCCGAAGCGAATGCGTGGCAATCTCATTGTAAGTCTTGTATCTACGATGGGATTATCAAGGCTGTAACCTATATTTCTCTGCCGGCACGGGCAGGGTGGCTAGCAGGGGAGCGCCGTCCTTCTGCTCGATGGTTATCCACTTGAACCAGTTATTATCGTCGCGGTCAGGGAAGTCCTCGCGGAAATGCCCCGCCCGGCTCTCCTCACGCTTGAGGGCTGCCCGGTAGGTGAACTCCGCCGCCATGGTCATGCTCTCCGCCGAGTGGTAGCGTGCCAGGTCGTGGAAGTCTCTGGCGTCGACACGGCTTAATTTGTTCCTGGCTTCCTGCACGATGCCCAAAGCTTCCTTCATACGGCCGGCCTCGCGCTGGCGGTTGTACTTCATCGGGACGACCGCCTCGTGGACCCTGTAAGCGACCTCCGCGGCATCGGTATCGCCTTTTCTTTGCATCGGCATTAATACTCTTTCGAGGATATTTTTTGCTGAATTATAATCAATTGCAAGTCGTTTAGCTCCTGCGGCGTATTTAGCGGCGTTTTCGCCCGCCACGAACCCCGTTACCGCCGCCGACTGCACTCCGAGGCCGCCCTGTCCTCCCCCGCCCCCCGACCAGCTATTGCTTGAAGCGCCCCCGCCGGCGTAGAGCCCGTCCAGCGTGGTCTTGCCGCTGGTATCTATCCTTAATCCCCCGCCGCTGTAAAGGTACCTCGGCCACATCTCCATCCTCTCCTTTAACGGGTCGATGCCCGCTTTCTCCCGCAGCAGCTTCATCGTGTCGTTAGCCATGAGGTGGGTCAGCCCCTCCACCTGGTCCTCCGCGAGGCTTGCAATCTCGGCGTCGCTCAAGCCTGTCAGGTTTATATAAATCGGCCCCAGCCCCGCCTGCACTTCCTTCTGCATGGCGTCGATAACGCGCGGGTCGAAAGTATAGACGGAGTGCTTGCCCTTCATCAGTTCCGGGTAGTACTTGCCCATGATTTTCTCGCCGCGGGCGTTCTCCAGGTAAAGATAGAAATG
>JAFGOC010000143.1 GCA_016926705.1 Dehalococcoidales bacterium
TAAGTTGTTACTTTTCCGTTTTTTCAGGGCGTTTACCCGTTTTTATCTGCTCTAACAGGGCTTTTATTTCTCTTGCGGATA
Source organism: Dehalococcoidales bacterium (assembly GCA_016926705.1). Taxonomy (GTDB): domain Bacteria; phylum Chloroflexota; class Dehalococcoidia; order Dehalococcoidales; family RBG-16-60-22; genus RBG-13-51-18. Next base: position 82 of record JAFGOC010000143.1, read on the forward strand.
TGTAGTCCCGATAAAAAATAATTATCAGTACTCCCCATATCACCACCTGGGCGGCTATGGATAATCCGGTAAAAGTCTTGATGCTGGCATAAGTGGACTCCAGATACCTGTGTAAAAAGAAGAAACCGATTGCAACAACGAAAGGAGCGAGTATCTTTGCCTGGTGCTTGAGATACTCAATTTTGTTGCTGAACATATATTGCCGGGTGAAGAAATATACGGTAATGGTTATTAGAGCCTGCGTAGCTACGGTCACCCAGGCCACACCAACGACTCCGTGGCCAAGCTTAATTACAAGGACATCGAATATTACATTTAATACCAGTCCTATCGCATAAAAAATTATCACGAGTCTCTGTTTGTTCACAATAGATGAATTCAGGACCAGATTGGGCACTGCTACAATTGCCGCTAGGAATATATTATAAGACAGCACGTTAAATATGGAGATGCTCCCCACGTACTTGGTCGTAATCCAGTTAACGATGACATAGAAACCAAGCTGTACCAGCGGTATCATTATGGCCGTGCCCAGCGCAAGGTAAACCGCGATTCGCTTGGCATCTTTAAAACCCTCGACGACGTTTTCAGAATTATAAGCATGTCGCCATAATATCGGCTGCAATACGTTGGTGAAGCTACCCGGAAGGCTAAGCGCAAGTGTTACTAATCCTATAGCGAAAGTGTAAAGTCCTAATTCCTCCTGGGTAAGCATGGTTGCGATGAGTGTCCTGTCTATCAATTGATATGCCCAAAAAACAAGAGTTAATCCTTGCAGGATAATGCCAACTTTTAATAACCGGAATGTCTCGCTTCGGTCGAGCTTAAACTGGTAGTTGATAGGCGCTCTTTTTAAATAGTAAATCAATATAATAACGTTGACTATCACCGGTGCCAGTATCAGGGCGTTTATTTTTAGCCAGTTAACGAGTATGACTGTAATGAGCGGCACCGCTATGGCTTGTATCAGATTTCCCGCCGCTACGGTGTTGAATTTTTCCCTGATAAAATTGTAATTCGACCAGAAATTCGCCAGGCGGGCCGTAAGGTAACTGAAGGCGATAATTATCATACCTGTCCTGATAACAGAATCCGAGTAGAAAAATGCGGCAGCAAGGATAACGATAAACGGCAGCAGTGTATATAGCATTTCCGGTGTAAGTGATACGTTTTGTATTCTTATAGCTTCCTTTACTTCACCTTTTCCCAATAGACCTGGCATTTCGCGACTTCCGGCGCTTACAAGACCTGGACCAATGAGAGTGGCGTAAGTCAGCCATAATAATAGAAATCCGTAGATGCCGTACTCTTTAGGGGCGATTATCGTGGCAACATACATCGATGACAGCACAGCGATGATAGCCCCGATTATCTGGACGGTACTGAATTTCAAGGAGTTTCTGGCTATATTAATAATACTAATTGTCATTGTTCGAAATTCTAATCGCTTTTATCGTTTTGCTCAAGTATATCAAGCAGGCCTGTTTCATCAAGGTCCATACTCATTGTGTATTTATCCGGGTCATCGTTTAAAAACTCGTCAATATGTTTTATAGCTTCATTAAAATCTGTAAATCGTATTAATAAATCGCCAAAATATGCTATCGCCGATTCCCGTACTATCAATGCCTGATGGTATAAAGATATAGTGGGTATGCCTGCCGCGACGGATTCATAAAATCCTGTTGATGGATAGTCACAGATAACTCTATGGGCTGATTTTAAGTATTGGGCAAAGGGATTAGTCGCAATTTTTATATTAGTATATTTATTATCCCTGATAAATTCTGGAACAGGATTATAGATGGCATCAGATGTCGGCAAGCCTTTCCAGACAAAGGTATATTCCTTTCGTGTGGAGAAGTATTCGATAAGCGATTTTTGAAATCGATAATACCAGGTATCAGGATACACCTGTCCGTCCAGCCGTCGGTGGTCACCCATGAGTAAAGTGGGTAAATAGATGACGCTGCCTTTTTTAATATTGCCCTTGCCTCTTTCTCTTAAGCGCTTATTTTTCTCGATGCTTAATAATTTTTGTGAGCTGACATAAAGTTCAGTCGGGATGAGATTTACGCTGCATTGGTGTTTAAAATATTCGTGTATTTCTTTATTAGAACAAATGGACACATTGAAGTGGGCGAGTTCGGTGATGTTCCAGAACCTGGCTGCAAAAACACCATCCCCATGTTGAAAATTTACACTTTTTGTGCCCTTATTATGACTTGCCGCGGCTATGGCGGCAAATTCAATTGGATATGATTCGTCGGGAGTGATAACGAAAGCAATGCCGGCTTTTTCATAGAATTTAGAAAACACCTTATAATATCCGAGTATCTCCGGGCATACTTCTGCAATGAAGTATTTCAGTTTAGGCAATATTATCGGAGAAACATCCGACTGGCATTTTTCATTCACCCATTTTATTAAGTCATGACCTTCCAGAAGATTGGCAGTGTTTTCCCAGATGCTGCTGCTCGTGACTCCGGTTCTGGCTTTTTCGGTCTTTAGATTCAGGTAATCTCTGGTGCCAAAGAAGGAATATGTAGTAATGTTTTTATCCGATAACAAATACAACCTGTGTCCCTTTAGTAGAGAATCAACAACGAAACCTATTCCTATATGGGCAAGTTTAAGCAAAAGGATATTAAGTCTTTCTTTCTCTGGATGCTTTTTAAAACGACTGCCTAAGTATTTGCATATATACTGTGTCCAGAAATATGCCTTTATTATAATTCCGCTTTGTGTAAATAACCTTTTTATTTTAACTATCAGGCTGTCCGGCCCGGCAGCAACCTTGACCGACTCCAATAAAACTGATTCCATTGGTATATTGTCTTTTTTACAGAGTAAGGGAATGACTTGAGAATAATAGCTTTTATCACGATTTCGCAGGGTGAAGTCGGGAACAGGCTCATTAACTGCTTGTGAGATAAATACCACGCTTGACGGCTTAACGGCTTGAAATAATTTCTGTAGAGAATAACAGCGGACATATAAGGGGTCTAAAACCATGGACTTAAGATAGTAGTAGTATATGGTGCCGAGTTTCAGGTTTAGCTTGTCTAATTCCTCCACATTATTTTGCAGAAATTCGTCCAGACTATCTATCCACTGGAGTTGAGATTTGTGATACTCGTCATCTTGAGCGGAAAATTCGGCTTCTTTGTAATAGTCTTCAATAATCGAATATTTAATTCCGGCTTTATCCAGCTGGTAGCAGACTTGTGGCGTCAGGGCGATAACGAGGCTACCCGTATCGAATTTTATCCCGGGGTTGTAGCTCTCAACCAAATATGTTTTCATCTGATAAGTAAACCGGCGCTAATATTATTAGTTAATTATACTTGCTTGTAGAAGCATAGCAGCTTCTGCATACCGGCGGCGGACGCCTGGTGGATAGCTGCTCTCTTAACTTTTTCATTTTTCTGGAATTCCAGCATTCAAAGATGGTGTCGTTTTTAATATTCCCGATTTTCAGTTCACGTCCCTGGAAGGTGCAGCAAGGGGTTACGTCTCCCTGCGCCGTGATGGCAAGCCTTTGCCAGGGTTGATAGCAGGAGAAACCATCAAGGGCTTGATTGATATTGTCCGCGCCGGGTTTTTCCAGCTTGATGTAGTCTTGTGCGTCGATGAAATCTACAAGCGGTTGCCACCTGTTGATAAAGCCGTCCAGTTCCGCTTTATTTTCAGGCATAACCACGATAGAAGTCCTGGTCACGGGTAGGACCTGGCCGCTTTTAGCCAGAATACTTAAAAAGCCCTTTATGTTATTCTCCACCTTGTTCAAATTCCCGCCTCTAATTTTCTTATAGGTTTCCGGCCTGACAGCGTCGATAGAAAATGTTATGTAGGTAAGGCCGCTTTTAATCAGTTTTTTTGATAAATCTGCATTGAGGAGAGTTGCATTGGTGCTCAATCTTATATCCATGACGCCTTTAGAGCCGGCGTATTCGATCATCTCGATTACTTCGCTTCTAAGAAGGGGCTCATCGCCGTAGCCGAAACTTATTGCCTTTAAGCCTCTCGTCGCCCCTTCATCTATCACCGCTTTGTAATCTGCCATAGGTAGTTTTGTGCCGGAGCCGCGGTCTATGGACCTGGGGCACATGATACATTTCAAATTGCAGTAGTCGATAATTTCAAAATCTATCTGGAGGGGAAATGCCGGCAGATAATCCCCAGTTGCGCTGCTTTCCCATTCTTTTCTGTATTGCAGGTACTTATCGCCGAACTTTTCTATCATGGGTTGATGATAGTCCTTGCATGATATACGGGTAACAAAGTCCCTCCGTTCTACCACGTTTCGGTCACTATCTTTTTTCCCGGTCAAATAATTATCCCTCCAGCAGCTTTTACTATGAAATCATATCTCGTCTTAAGGGCGTGCCGCGTTCTATATTGATCGCGGCTCTTCGGCCCAGCACTTGTTTCAAATGTCTCGGATGCAGCCCGTCCGCGGGACGGATAGAGCGGATATTTTCTCCGGTGAATGTTTCTCCGGCTTTTATGTCCCTGACGGCGAAAAGAGAGCGGCGGAATTTAAGGCTTTTAGCCTGTTCGCTGCCTGTGTCATAGCTTACTTTTCCCAGTTCTTTTTCAGCCAGCCGGACGGCGTCCACCATCTCCTTGAACTCTTGAGGCTCGAGCGAGAAAGAGCTGTCCGGACCACGGGTGGCCCGTGAAAGCGTCAGGTGCTTTTCAATCATGCAGGCGCCCAGCGATATCGCCGCGACGGGTGTAATTGCCCCGAGCGTATGGTCGGAAAGGCCGACCGGTACGCCGAACTTCTTCATAAGGTCGGTAATGGTCTTTAAGTTCATTTCTTCGGGAGGGGCAGGGTAGGCGCTGTTGCATTTTAGCAGTATTATCTGTGAAGCGCCGGCTTTTTTGGCGGCTTTCACCGCTTCCTTTATCTCGTCGAGTGCCGCCATGCCGGTGGACATGATTATCGGCTTGCCTTTAGCCGCAATATATTCGATAAGGGGGATGTCCACGATTTCAAAAGAAGCTATTTTGTAGGCCGGCACATTCATTTTCTCCAGAAAGTCGACGGCGGTTTTATCGAACGGCGAGGAAAATAACGCCAGCCCCAGCCCGTTAGCGACCTTTTTTAGTTTCGGCTGCCATTCCCAGGGCATAAAAGCTTCGCTATATAAATCGTGAAGCGTACGCCCGTCCCAGGGGGTGCCGCCGCGGATGCGGAATTCCGGCCGGTCGCTTTTAATGGTAATGGTATCCGGGGTGTAGGTCTGGAGCTTGACGGCATCGGCCCCGGCTTCTTTGGCAGAGTGAATGAGTTTAACCGACTCTTCATATTTTTGATTATGATTGGCTGATAGTTCGGCGACTACGTATACCGGGAAACCGTCTCCGACCTTGCGCCCTTCAATTTCAATATAACTCATTTTATATCCCTGATAAGTCTCAAGACCTAAATCGGCAGCCCGCTTTCCGATTTCATTTCACTAAATATAAATATAAATCAGGCTATACTTTTATCGCCCTGCCCGCGGCAGCGGATTTTTTTACCGCCAGGGCTATCTCCAGGACACGCCTGCCGGCAGCTCTATCTGCCGCCGGTGTCTCCTCTCCTTTGATACACTGGATAAAGTGCTTTATCTCTTCGAGGTACATATCGCTAGACTTATTCTCAACCTCTATTTCCTGCCACCGGTTTGAAGCCGCCGGGAACAACATCACCTTTCTCTCCGCGCCGTCCCAGGTGATAGTGCCTGCCTCCCCTATTATCTCACACTTTAGCTGGAACGGCTGCTGTATGAAATCGGTATGTATGCTGGCTATAGTTCCCCTCTTAAATTTTAAAAGTAATTCCGCAAAATCTTCGGCCTTAAGGTCCAGGTTTCCCATTGTCCCCGAATAGCAAAAAACTTCTTCGACGTCGTTAAAAAACCACATCATGGAGTCGATGAAATGGGTCGCCGCATCGAGAATGACGCCGCCGCCGATTTTTTGGGCGGCGTAGTCTTGCCGGTAGTCTTGCCCGTTATGAAACGGCACGCGATACTGGAAGTTGCTGCCGAAATGCATCCGGGCGCTTACAGGTCTGCCCAGCGCCCCCGTGTCCAATAGATTTTTAATATGCCGGAGGTCGGGATGAAACCTGTAGTTAAAGGCAGTCATCAGGATTAATTTCCTGTCTCTGGCTTCCTTGATTAAAGCATCAACGCCTTCCAGGTTATGGGACATAGGTTTTTCTATAAAAACATGGCTTCCGTGCTTGATTGCGGCTAAAGCAGGTGCAATATGGTTGCTTGTCGTGGTACACACCAGGGCGGCATCGATAGCTTCATCGGCAAGTGCTTTCTCATAGTCATTAAAGGCCTTTATTTTATAGTTTTCTTTAATGTATTCCAGCCTCCGGTCGTCTTGCTCGCAGGCTATCGCTTCAGCCGAAGCCAGCGATTTTATATTTTTAATATGCCGTTCCCCGATTGAGCCGCAGCCGATTACCAGTATTTTCAACAGACTTCCTCTTATTTTATTCCCTTGGCCAGTTCCCGCTTATTATCAAGCACTTTTATTATCGCCTTCACAATATCATCCATATCATCGTTCGTTGCCGGAGGGCGGCATACCGCGGTAAGTACAAGTTCTTTCTCGTAAAGCCTTTCCGTTACCGGGCAGATGCCTTTATCGTAGCTAATACCTTTACCGTAATAGTTATAAATGAAGGGCTTGTTCTCATGGTAGATGGGGTTCAGGTAAAGAGGTTTAACATAGCCCGCCCCCGCGGGTACGCCTTCCGCCACCAGTGCCTTAACAAATGTGTCCCTCGGTATTCCGGTACGCGTTTCATCATATTTGAATGCAAAGACATAATACACATGTTTAACGTCGGGGTAGACTACCGGCGGCGTCAGTCCGTCGATATCAGCCAGCTTGGCGGCGAGATAATTTGCCAGCTCGATTCTGCTCTGGTTTAATTTGTCCATCTTGCTGAATTGCACAATCCCCAGGGCCGCCTCTATCTCGGTCATCCTGTAATTCCAGCCCAGGATATCCGACCTGTAGGTCCGCTGGCTCTGCCCCTCCAGTATGACCTCGCCGTGGTTCCTGACCATCCGGGCGATTTCGGCGATTTCTTTGTCATCGGTTATCAGCATCCCTCCTTCACCGGTCATGATGTTTTTGGTTTCGGTGAAAGAAAATATGCCGCAATCGCCGATGCCTCCGACCAGCCTGCCTCTGTAAATCGCGCCCGGCGCCTGGGCGCAGTCCTCGATTATTTTTATATTGTGTTTATGAGCAATCGCCATAATCTCGTCCATATCGGCGGGGTGACCGAAGAGATGGACCGGTATAATCGCTCTTGTCCTCGGAGTAATGGCCGCCTCTATCTTTGCCGGGTCGAGGCAAAAAATATCTGGCTTGATATCGACGAAGACAGGCAGGGCATTATGCATCAGGACACTGGTAGCCGTTGATGTAAACGTATAGGGGGGGACGATAACCTCTTCTCCCGGCTTGACACCGCAGGCTACGACGGCAGCGTGTAGAGCGGCCGTAGCCGAATTAAAAGCGACGGCGTATTTTATACTGTAATAATCGGTAAAATCCTTCTCAAACTGCCTTATTTTCTTCCCGCCTAAAAATAGCTCTCCCGACTGGGCGATAAAGGTGGACAGCTTGCCGCTTTCCAGGACTTCCATCACCGCCCTTTTTTCCTCTTCCCCGATTATTGGGTGAGGAGGAAACGGATGCTTCCTCACCTTCTCCCCGCCCAGTAAAGCCAGCTTCTCGGCCATTTTTGCTCCTTATCTGGATATTATCCTTATCTTGCTATCTTTAAGGGGGAGGGTAATTCTTTTGCCGTCGGCCCTCGCCGATTCGTGGCAGGCGCATATCAACTCGAGGGCAGCCCTGCCGTCCTGACCGCTGCTGACGGATTGCCCGCCCTCTTTCAGGCATTCCACCAGGTGACTTACGGCGCTGGTCATGAACTCCCTGGGGGCATCCTTGTTCAAGGGGGGCTTGCTCTGGAACAACTCTTTATACCCGGAGAACAGGTCGCTCTCTCTAGCCTCGTAATATTCAAGGTCGTAGCCGCTGCGGGTTATCTTAAGTCTCCCCTTTGTGCCGAGACAGTCCATCTCGAAAATATTGTAGGCGCTGACATCGCAGGGCTTCAGGGAACAGAACACCCCGTTTCTAAATTTTACCATGCCCTCGATATTCGGGTCGTCGGGGTTTGGAGCCTGGACCTGACTATATAGAGCCTGGACCCAGTCTGCGTCACCGAAGAAGAAACGCAGCAGGTCAAGCATATGGCTGCCGGTATTGGCGATACCGGCCGTATAATAAAAAGTGGCCTGTTGTATGTTGCCCAATTTGCCGCCCTGAATATAATCTCTCACACTCTGATGGACCCGGTCGAACCTTCTCTGGTGGTCTATCTGGAGGATGACCCCCTTTTCATCGCATCGCTTTACCATTTCATCCGCGTTTTTCAGCGCATCGGCAATCGGCTTCTCGCAGAAGACGGCTTTTACGCCGTTATTCAGGGCTTCTTTAACGATATCCAGATGGGTGGAATTCCACGTGCAGATGCTGATAATATCCAGGTTTTGCTCGGCGAGCATTTTTTTATAATCCTGGTAGAGAGAGGTTATGCCCCATCTCCTGCCGCACTTGACCAGCTTTTCTTCATTCAAATCTGAAACGGCAACCAGCTCGATGGCATCGGAAGCGGAATATGCCCCCGCGTGAGTCGAGACGGTCTTCCTTTTAGGGTCAGTATCAAACTCGCTGCCGATGCGGCCGCAGCCGACGATGCCGGCCCGGTATTTTTTTGCTCCTCTTTGCAAATGAATTGTCTCCTCTTTCACTTTGCGGTTTTGACTATTTATTATACTTCCTGGAGACCAGTATCTGCGTACTTTCGGGAATCTCTATAATTTCCGCACTGTGTGTCAGCTTATTTTCCGCGACGAATTCATCTACCCCTCTTTTTACCCCGGTATATCCTCCCGGCCGTTCGAAATAGTCCTGTACGAGGATTAGCCCTCCCGACTCCATGCGTGGCCAGAAGAATTGCATACATTCCTTATTTGGCTCATATAGACCGCAAGAGATATACACAAAAGAAAATTTGTTGTTCTGGATATCTGGAAGTGTATCGCTGAAAAACCCCTTATGGATTCTGATATTGGGAAACAGTGAGAAGAAATCCTCAAGTTTCCTGAAGTTATCTATTGCGAACGCATCACCGGGGATTTTAGGGTCATACTGGCTATCAAGGCTGCCATGCCCTTCAAAGCTGTCCATCAGGTGAAAAGTCCTGCCGTTTTTCATATTCAGAAGTTCCACAGCCCCGAGCCATGCAGTGCCTCCCAGATAGGTACCCATATCGGCGATATCGCCGGGAACTTTCCGCGTCTTTCTCAAGCATTCCAGGAATACCCACGCTCCCGTGCGCGTGGCCTGGCTGTCTATTTCCGAAGCCCATATCATTGCCTGCGCTTTGCGCAAGAGGTTTATATCACAGGAGAACCCCGCCTTTGTTGCTAAACGTATTTTCACGGACTCAAAGCACCAGTCCGCGTAGTCAACGAAACCGGCGCCCATCTTGAATCCCATGCTCCAGAGTTCTTCATAAATTGATTTCTGCGACTTCGATGAGATTGCCGAGACAATGACGAACACTTTATCCTTCTGCTTTTTAAGGATTGATGGCGGATAAACTTTCAGGCCGGAAAATCCTTTTTTGTGGAAAGCCGGGTCGTTATCTACCAGGAACGAGACGTTCAACGATTTGTCGTACTTAACAATATTGTACGCCACGGCGCCCGTCCCCCAGAACACTATATCCTTGTTTTTCAGGAAGGCTCTGTTCAAATTACTCCTCTTCAGTCGTGAAGTCTTTAAACGACTAATCCTGCTTCAAAACTCATCTAAACCATCATACTGGATTAACGGGCTCAAAATTATTAATCGGCCTCCTGGATTTACGGGCACCGTAATAGGCAATCAATCTGCCGCCGAAGCCGGCTTTGAACTGGGCGATAAACGGGTCATTGGCGCCGACCAGGTCAAGTTCCCTGACCTTTGAAGACGAATCCTCGAAAAGCGTCCACAGCGCCAGAGAGCTGGGATTATCCTGCCGTCTTTCCGGGTGAGACGCGCCTATCAGGTAGTAGGCGCATCTGGTATCGCGGAGGGCAAGTACACTGGCGCTCAAGACTCCGTCCGGATGCCTGGCGAGATAAAGCTCCGCCCGGTCTTTATCTTTAAAAGTCTGGTAAATCCTGGCGGTAAATTCCTTTGAACCCGGCCGCTTGAGCTCCTGTCGGTCGAAGGTGAGTTGATACAGTTCGTCGAACTCATCAAGGCTTCCGCCCCTGGTGACGGTTATGCCCTTCTCCCTGGCTTTCTTTATCTTGCGCCGCATGCTTTCTTCGCACTGCGCCCAGAGCCGGTCGAGGTCGGTTAAATCAACCACAAACGTGTATCTCACTGCCTCCTGGTAGCCCGTCCTCTTGAAAGGCCTGATATCATCGACGGAGGGGTGGTTCCATATATCGGTCAGGGTATAATCTTCCTGCTCCAGTCTATCAAGGATTGCCAGGGTAATGTCTTCTTGCACGGCGAGCATGCGGGTATATTTTGTGTCCGGGCTATGATGAAACAGCATTCCCTGGTACTGAACGTAAGCGTGCAGGGGGCCGCCGCTGATACAAGCTCCTTCACTTTCTATCACGGGGAGACCTCCCACAAGCTGACCGCCCCGGTAACAGCCATATATCTTGAAGGGGATTTGATACAGCTTCATCCAGGTTGAAGTGCAGAATATCGTTCCCTGCGGTGAGCTTTCCGCAAAGGCGTCCCATTCATCGTATTCGCCCTCGCCCAAACATCGTATTTCATATTTTAAATCGGCGCTGCTCATCTTGCCTCTTTAGTCTGCCAGTAATAGCCGCACTTATCACCGAGTTTATTTTTCCGGAGCTCCCAGTTGCAGAGCGGGAAAAGCGTATTGCACTTAATCGGCCTGTCTTCATATACTGTGCAAATATACTTATCTCCCCGCTTTTCCAGATAGACGCATTTCCCGCAGCAAGCTCCGCATTCTTTGCATTCGCCTTTTCTCGTGGCCGGACCTAAACGCGTTATCAGATTGAACATGTAAATCGGGTGGAATTTGTGTATGCGGGGGACGTCGTAATA
>JAFGOC010000144.1 GCA_016926705.1 Dehalococcoidales bacterium
CCCGGCCCCTGCACGCTGCGCATCATGGACTTTTCAATCTTGGGTACCTTTTGGATATCCTCAAATTTCTTAATATCCCCGGGCTCGATGCCGGCGTCCTTGTAGAGCTTATTGTAGAATTTTGAGCGCTCGTAGGCCCAGGTAAAAATTTCCTTGAATTTTTTCAGTTGCAATTGACGGAGTTTTTCGCGGGGCATTGTTTCCAGGATGGGATTCCAGTATTCGCTTTCGTTCATTTGAATAACCTCTTCCAGCTCAAGTATGCAAAACGGCAAATATACCGCATAATAATATACTCAAAATCGGGCGGCATTGGCAAATAGCTGATAAACAAGGTAATATAAAAGTGGTGGATGTGGTTTCATTCTATATGGAACAAAATAAGACCGTTATATACACAACGTTATAACGCATTTATATGAAAATCGATACTGTGAGATATTGACAAAGATAAAAATAAGGGTATAATATAGTTCTAGGTGGAACATCTTTAGTCTTTCCCTTTACTTATGTAAGCTGGAATATGACGGTCAACGAAGTAAGTAAAAGAACCGATAAGACCCCGCTGGGTACACTGTTATCCATTCTGATGTCATTCGAGGTGCTGGCGCGATACCTGGAAATCGAGCTGAAGCGCTACGAAGCCAGCCTGATACGCTTTAACATCATGAGCACGCTCTTCAGGAACGGCGGTGAGATGACGCCGTCTGAAATATCCGAGAGTGTTTTCCGCGAAAAAAATTCCATCACGGCGGTGCTGAACACCATGGAAAGGCAGGGAGTAGTACGCCGCGAGCCTTCCACAGACGACCGGCGGTCGGTGAAGGTGGTTATCACCGATAAAGGGTGGAAAGACGCTAACCGCCTGAACCCCATTGCGCAGGAGTTGAGTCGAGAGGTACTTTCCTGCCTGGAGAAGGAAAAGGTGGAAGACCTGGTGGAGACAATGAGGAACCTCCGGGAGAACCTGCTGCCCAGAATCGCCAGGACGGCCGGGAACGGAAGACGACAGCACTAATCCTATAATTGTAATCAGAGGTTTTACAGCGGAACCTGAATGATAGAACGCTGAATACGATTGGAGAGGGGATTATGCAACGGTGAAAGAGATAAGGATTCATGGAAGAGGCGGGCAGGGGGCCGTGCTGGCGGCAAGAATGCTGGCGAGCGCCTTCGTGCAGGAGGGCAAGTCCGTGGCCAGCTTCCCGATGTACGGTTTCGAGCGACGCGGCGCGCCGGTGGTGGCTTTTACCCGAATCGATGATAAACCGATACGGGAAAAAACGCAGATTTATAACCCGGACTGTATCATCGTCATCGACCCCGGTCTTTTGACGCTGCCGACGCTGTTCACCGGGTTGAAGCCGGAAAGCGTTTTTATCCTCAATAGCCCGAAGAAGCTTCCTGAAAAGCCAAATGAAAACCTCAAGATAGGAGGTGTGGTCGATGCCACGGGCATCGCCGTCCAGGAAATTGGGCGGGACATACCGAACACGTGCCTGCTGGGGGCTTTTGCCGCCGCAACCAGCTGGCTGAAACTGGAATCAATCCTGAAAATCCTCCCTGACTATCTTAGCGGCGATATCCTCCAGAGAAACCTGAAAAGCGCCGAGAGGGGATACAAAGAAGTGGAGGTCACCAAATGGTAATCAAGCATAAGAATATTTTTAAAACCGAGAGCGCCTGGTCGAACGCCGACGAGAAGCTGCTTTGCCTCGATACCGGCAGCTGGCGCACGGAGAGACCGGTGCTGGATAAAGACAAATGTAATTACTGCGGCCTTTGCGCGCTTTACTGCCCGCCGCAGTGCATGAAAGACATGGGAGACCATTACGAGGCTAACCTGGATTACTGCAAGGGCTGCGGCATCTGTGCCAATGAGTGCCCGCTCAAGGCAATCACGATGGTCCCGGAAGGAGAATTTGCTGATGGTTAGTGCGCAAAAAGGACAGGTTAAAGTAATAACTGGAAACGCAACAGGCGCCTATGGCGCGATGCTCTGCCGACCTGATGTGATAGCGGCCTACCCCATCACTCCTCAAAGCGAGATAGCGGAGCAGCTCGCCCAGTTCAAAGCCGATGGCGTTATCGACTCCGAGTTCGTGGAGGTGGAGGGTGAAAATTCGGCGATGAACGTGGTCCTGGCGGCCAGTGTTGCCGGCGGAAGGACTTTCACCGCCACTTCATCTTACGGTCTGGTGTTTATGTACGATGCCCTCCAGGAGACCTCTGGTTTCAGAGCGCCGGTGGTGATGGTCAATGCCAACCGGGAAACACCGGGCATCCACGCCGTTTCATCCGGTCAGCAGGACATGGTTTCCGCGAGAGACGCGGGGTGGGTACAGATAATTACCGAAAACGACCAGGAAATCCTCGACCAGATTATCATGGCCTACATGCTGGCGGAAGATAACGATATTCTGCTGCCGGTCATGGTCAATTACGACGGTTTTTATCTTTCCTACCTGGCCGAGGCCGTGGAAATTCCTCCAATCGAGGATGTTGATAAATTCCTGGCGCCCCTCAAGAAACAGGCGCCCCGCCAGAAACTGGTCCCGGGTGTGTCCCAGGGCTGCGGCACGCACGGCATGGAGATGGGCTACGTGGAAGCCCGCTACAAGCACACCCAGGCAATGGAAAGGGCTAAGAATAAGGTAGATGAAATAGATAAGAAATTCGGCGACTATTTCGGGCGCTATTACGGCGGCCAGATTGAAGAGTACCGCACCGATGATGCCGATATTATTATCATAGCCTCCGGCAGCGCTACCGGTACCGCCCGGACTGTCATCGACGCAAAAAGGGAGCAGGGAATAAAGGTAGGTCTTATTAAGCTAAGGCTGTTCCGACCTTTCCCTGTGGAAAGGCTAATCAACGCTCTTAAGGGGAAGAAGGCGATAGGCGTTATCGACCGGAGCGTTTGCTTCGGGTGGAAATACGGGCCTATATGCATGGAGCTCAAGGTGCTGACTCAAGAGCTGGGCTCGGTGCCGATATTGAGTTATATCGACGGCCTGGCTAATCTGGATATCACGATACCGCATATCGGAAGAGTGGTCGATGAGGTCAATGAAGCCGCCAAAGGCAGACCTTACCAGGATGTAACCTGGATTCCGATGGAAGAGTGAGGTTTATAAAATGGTAGAAACGACTAAGAAAAGAAACAAGGTTTTTGATTATTTCATTCAGGAAGACCAGTTTGCCGGCGGGGTAGCTTGGTGCGCCGGATGCCCCATGGAGCTTATCGCCAGATTGACGCCGAAAATACTGGGCAAGAACATGATATTCGTCGGCACGCCCGGCTGTGCGGCGCCGGTATTACACGGGCAGAATATAGGCGCCTGGCACAGGATGGCATATCTGGCTTCGGTAATGACGGGAGTGCCGTCCAAGGCCACCGGCTTATCGCGATATTATAACAGAATAGGGCAAGATGCCACGGTAATCTGTTTTACAGGCGACGGCTGCGCCACCGACGTAGGTTTTCAGCCTTTGAGCGGCGCGGCGGAGAGGCAGGAAAAATTCATATACCTGGCGTATGACAACGAGGGGTATATGAACACCGGCAACCAGAGGAGCAGCGCCACGCAGATAGGCGCCGCCACCACCACCACGCCGGTGGGCAAGATAGGCAAAGGCAAAGCTACCGCCTCTAAGAACATGCCGATGATAATGCTGATGCACAAGCCCAGGTACATGGCTACCGCCACCGTCAGTCACCTGGAAGACTTTGTTAAGAAGCTCAAGAAAGCCAAGGAGAAATCCAAGGAAGGGTTCGTGTATCTGCATTTGTTTTCCCCATGTCCGGTGGGGTGGCGCATAGACTCGAGCAAGGTAATCGAGGTATGCCGCACCGCCGTGAGGACGAACTACTTCCCGCTGTGGGAGGCGGAGGACGGCAAGCCCAGGATTACGGTTGAAGTAGCCAATCCAAAACCGGTTTCAGAATTTACCAAGTTGATGCGTAAATATTCACATTTGAAGGAAGACGG
>JAFGOC010000145.1 GCA_016926705.1 Dehalococcoidales bacterium
GACAGGCACTGGGTGCCTAAAACATCGGTCTCAAAAAACAGCAGGTTATCGAATATCGACCGGGTAACATGTGTTTCCGCGGCAAAGTGGACCACGATGTCGGACTGGGCTACCAGCGTATCCGTTAGTTCTGCGTTTCGGACATTGCCGAACCAGAACTGGACGCGCGGGTCGCGCGGGATACTGTCCATGCTGCCGGCATAGGTCAGGGCATCCAGGACCATTATGGTATATTCCGGATACCTGCTTAACATGTACCGCACGAAATTCGAGCCCATAAAGCCAGCCCCGCCGGTTACCAGAATAGTCTTCATGCTGCCTCCTCGACCAGTTTTTTATGGGTGATGATGTCCAGGCTGTCTCCCCCGTGATTGAACAGCAAATCGATTACTGATAAATATGGTACGAATGCACCGTACAGCTGATTATATACCGGGTGCTGGTAATTGTGATATTGTAGCTTAATGTCGCTCATGGAGAAAAGTTCTTCATCAAGGTAATCTTTGGCGGCGTCACCGGTCAGATAACTATCTGCCCCGAGATTGTGGCAAATATTCACAATCCTTTCGGTTCCCTGCCCTTTGATACCTAGAGCGGAAGAAAATTTTATCTCCCTGGTTAGATCGAGCTTTTCCATGAGAATGGATATGAAAGCCATGTCGATGTCAATCAGGTATTGCCACTCCCTCGTATAAATTTCCTCGAATATCCTGAAGTAAAGACTGAAAAACGGCGCCCTCGAATAACTCTGTTGGACGGTTTTCAGATGAGACTGCCGCCAATCAACCGTGTTGTTAATCATGACCTCTTTAATCAGGGGTTTATCCCGCCCCGTCGTCAGAACGGGTATGGTGAGCCATTGCACTCCCTGGGCTGTTTTGATTCTGTTGCGGTTTCTCCAGCCGTGCTTGTCATATTGGACATCATCGTAGATGATAAAAATATCGCTTTGATACATTTGGTCAAAAAATCCCAGCCACGGCAGATAGCCCGGCTGCAGGAGAACGACCTTCATCTCTGAGCCTGTCCGTTCATGCGAATATTATACCATACCTGAAAGGCGAGAAGGGATAGCAGTTTATTGCCTTGCATATAATCGTATTCTTTGTCGTAGAAGTCATCGATTAGCCTAGTTACGTAAGCCGCATTGAAAAGCCCGTGCTTTTTCAGCGGGCTGGGCCCAAGGGTTTCCCGCATGTATTCTTCCAGGTCGTTATAAAGCCATTCCGTGACGGGCATGATGAAGCCCTCTTTCTTTCTGTTGGCTATTTCGGGCGGCAGGTAGCGTTTTCCTGCTTGTTTCAGGATATATTTCGTCTCCCCGTTTTTTATCTTCAGCCTCCCCGGAATCCGTGCCGCCAGCTCGATGAACTCGGGGTCGAGATAGGCCGTTCTTATCTCCAGGGAATGGGCCATTGAGAGTCTGTCAACGAAGGCAAGCACCTGGTCGGGAAAAATGGAGTAGAACTCTGCCTCCAGTATCCGGTTCAGCGGGTCGGTTGTCTTTAAGGCATCGAAATACTGCCGCAGGTGCCGGAGGGTGCTGTAGACTCGCGTAACCTCGGCGATTTCGGGCGAATAGAGGCTAGCCTTCTCCTCGTCGCTGAAGACAAGGAGTTTGTAGCGCCACCGCCAGTCCTCCTTTTCGGCAAGACTTTCCAGGTAGTTGGTGTCATCCTGATAGGGCACCAGCAGGTCGTTGTCAGCCGTCTCGCCGGTTTCCCTGGATCGGACGTAATTATGCAGCGGATAGGCTAGTCTGTGTGATAAATAGCTACCGAAGAGCTCATCGGCGCCGTCCCCAGAAAGGGCAACCTTAACATGCCGTGCAATAGCTCTTGCAAGGAAATATGTTGAAGCAACACCGGAAAATGGCTCGTCAAAGGCGTCGATTATCGCCGGGAATTCTTTGGGGAAGTCCGGGAAATCTATTGTCTCCTCATGGTGCTCGGTGTCATACATCTGGCTGATTTTTAGGGCAGACTCACGGTCTAAATTTTTGCCAGCCGAGGCCCGGGACTCGGGATAGGTAAGCGTGAACGTCTTAATCTGGCTGCCGGCCATCTCCGCGGCCAGAGCTGCGGAAAGCCCGGAGTCCAGGCCGCCGCTAAGAAAAAAACCGATGGGTACATCGCTGATTAGCCGCCTCCTTACAGCCTGCTTGAGGACCCGGAGCAGTTCTTCAATATGTTCTTCTTCTGTTAGGTTCTCCGTCCTGTCGTCGGAATTGAAATGTACCTTCCAGTACCGTTCGATTTTAAGACCATACCCGGGACAGAAGGTGAGAGAATGTGCCGGAGGTAGCGCATATATCCCCTGAAAAATGGATAGGGGACAGGGGACGTGCTTATAGCTAAGGAAATGGTGCAGGGCTTCGATGTTGATTTTTCTCTCGAAACCGGGGACCAGCAATAGCGCCTTGATTTCCGAGGCGAAATAAAGCACTCCGTCCTTCACGAGGTAGTAGAGCGGCTTTTTGCCAGCCCTGTCTCTGACCAGGAAACCCTGCTTTTTCGCGTCGTCCCAGAGTGAGATAGCAAACATCCCGTTCAGTGAGCGGTAGAACTCGCGGCCTTGGTCTTCATAAACGTGGACGATAACCTCGGTATCGGTTCTTGACTTGAAGTGGTGTCCCTTGGCGATAAGCTGGTCGCGGAGGAACGGGAAATTATATATCTCTCCGTTCTGGGCTACCCAGACATCGCCGGTTTCATTGCTTAGAGGCTGCCGACCGCCTTCAATGTCGATAATGCTCAACCTTCTGGCGCCGAGGCAGAAATCCCGGCCATGAACGACATATTCATCATCAGGTCCCCGGTGGGCAAGCAGGGGCAGCATCTTTTTAGCCGTCTTGACATCCGCTTTCCCGAAGACGCCGCAAATTCCGCACATATCAAGCGGCCTCCCCGGTACCTGCGGAGGATGCCGTGGCGCTGCCTCCGGGTGTTAAGCTCCGGTACACTCCTTTACTCATCACCGAGCAAAGTCGCTGCCCCGCCAATATCGTGCTCCTCTATGTGTAGCTCTTTGGCCTTCTTCCTCTCCGCCTTTTTCAGTACGTTCCAGTAGTTATAGTTCCAGGAACGATAGCGCCAGTCGGGGCACTTACGGCAGATGCCGATTTCCTCGAATTTTCCCTGGAGTAAAAGCTCCCGCCACTGGTTAAACTTTTCGCCCTGCCAGACGCTCTTGATGGAAACATCATTTACATTACCAAAATCGGTCTCGCCAGCGATGTCATAGCCGCAGAACTCAATCTTGCCCCGGCTGTCGATATTAAGCCGTTCGAAGGGGAAGGGACAGGGCACCCTGACGGGGAGGTCGGGAATGTATGGCGTGGGGTCGGCCGACTGCTCCGGGTCACCTATGCCCCAGGTCAGGTATTTCCTTACCTGTACCTCGTCAACGATGCCTTTCCAGAAGGCAACAGTGGACTCCAGCTTATCGGCTACCGCCTTCTGGTTAATCACACTAGCGACTATCCGAGTATCGCTCTTTAACTCGTTTCTCCGCTTTACCAGGTAGCGAACATTACGGACAAGCTTATCGAAATTGAGCCCCGTCCTGACCACGGCGTAGGTCTCTCTATCGGCGGCATCGGCGCTTATCTCGATGGCATCGGTATTGACGGCCAGCAGTCTATCTGCTTTGTCCGGCGTTAACAGGGATCCATTGGTAATGAGACCTATCCGGGCGCCTACCTTCTTAGCATACTCGATTAGCTCAATCATCTGGGGATGTAGCAGCGGCTCACCACCGCCGGTGACGCGTATATAAGAGTGGTACTGACCGCATTCGTCTGCTATCTTCCCAAAGGTCTCTGGTTTGATGAACGGCCTGTCCTTATAGGTCTGTCTTATGGTAGAACGGGTGTAGGGGCAGTTGGGGCACTTGGCATTGCAGACGTAAGTGACCGAGACTACCACCATGAAAGGGAATTCCTCGGCGCCCTTTTTTATCCCGGACTCCTTAGGCAGGTGGACTATGATTTTGTTTTTGTTATCTTTTCCCATTCTTTCTCCAGCAGGATAAGCCCGGCTCTGGTCAGCTGGCTCCTTGTTGCTTCGATATTGCTGCCCCTGGCCACCGCGGCCTCGGCTATAACCGGCCCGGTGTCGAGACCCTCGTCCATATAGTGAAGCGTTGCCCATAGGTTTTTTTCACCTCTGTCAAAGGCAACCTGAATGGGGCTCTTGCCCCGGTATTCCGGTAGCTTGCCGGGGTGAATATTGATGCACCCCAGCGGCGGTAGCGTGAGAATCTCCTTGATTAATTTATAACTATAACAGTGGCAAAGTATAATGTCCGGTTTATACTCCTTAAGCTTGCTGATGAATTCCTGCGAATCCTCGGCCATCTGCCATAATAAAGGTATCTTAAACCATTCGGCCCAGCCGGTCACCATGTCGGTTACCTGACTGTAAGGAAATCTGTTGCCGGGCAAGACTACGGCCTGCAGCTCACTACGCGTGAATGCCCACTGGTGCAGCGCCAGCCCTTCCCATCGGTAGCCAAAAGTAATTGTCCTGACCATTAATAATACACTGCTCTTGCCATTTGCCAGTCGGTACAGTCGCGACAGAAGTCCGGCAGCGACTTATAATCACCGTTCTGGTGCATCTCCCTTATTTTCTTGAGAGATCCGAGCCAGATAGATTGTATCAAGTCTTTTTTTACGTCCCCCGCCACGAACTTCGCATCGTAGTCCACCGAGCACAATACCACCCGGCCGTCCCAGCATATATTGCAGGTACGCATTGCCCAAAAGCACGGATGGCGCGGAATAGACTTCACCTTCCATGGTTCCACGGTACCGGCCCATGTAATTTTTGGCCTTATCTTCACCGTGGCGCCCCGCTCTGTCCAGTATTTTTTAAAATCATCTTTCTCTTTTTCATTATCCCCCAACTCCACAAACTGGACAAAAACCTCGGGCTTGTCAGCTTTGAGCTTCCGTTTTAGTTCGAGCAGGCCATTGACATTGGCTACCACCTTATTATAGTCACCGCCGACTCTTAATTTATCGTAAGTTTCCTGGCAGAAGGCATCGATACCCACGTAGATGGCGTCCAGCCCCGATTCGATAAGGCCCCGGCTTGACTCTTCATCCAGAAGGCAGCCATTGCTGTTTAGGACGACGTCGGTAAGGCCTTTCCTCTTGGCATATAATATCTCCCAGTAAAGCTGGTAGCGCAGTATCAATGCCTCGCCGAAGAAGACCATCCATACCCGGGTGGATTTGTCGACTTCAGCTATCTCGTCGATTATCTTGCGGAAGAGGGGCATGCTCATTCTACCCTTTTCGCGGGTCATCAGGCGGTGCCCGCACATCGAGCACTTGAGATTACAGAAATTGGTGGTATCTAGTAAAACGACCTTGGGGAATATTCCGGCGTCTTCGGTTCTTTCCTTGTCCTTGGAGGCCGCATTGCATTGTTTTGGTTTAGTTGCCAAATATATATCCTTTTATACTTTAATTCATGCCCTATAATTATTTAAACAAATCTCAAGATTGATTACAAACTTATTTTGTCATGGCTGTATTTTATAGACCAGCAATTCCGCATTTGAATAAACCAGCTCGAAATCTAGTTTATGGCCTTTTTCTGTTAATATATAATTATACCCGGGATATTGCTCCAGTAAACCCATAAAATCTTCGGTTGTCAGGCTTAAATATCTCTCCCGTATCTGTACATAGCTTTCTCCCCCCTCATCATCGGTTTTCTCAAAATCATCATAAGACAGCCCGTCCAGCATTCCAGAAAACTTGGTTAAATAATAAGTAGCATATTTTCTGTTTAACGTAGCTAAATCGCCATCGAATTTCTCGTTTAAAAAGTACAGGCGATCCGCCAGGACGGCTGCCTCTTTAACATAGGGGAGGGTGAATATTAAAGCATTCTCAGGCGTATTGTTTCTAATCCACTCCCCGATCTCCACTATGGCCGGCCAGGTCAATGGGGAGAAATAGCTTATATATTCATAATCTGCTTCGTTAGCGAAAAAAGCATATGGCTGTCTTTCGGCATTCCAGTATTTAGCTACGTTCTGCGGATTATAAAAATGTTTGGATAATATTACAGAGAGTGCAAGCATCACTATGAAAAACAGGCAGGCAAGCCTTTTTTCAACTAAAAGCCACCTGACAGTTAATTTCAGCCAGTCTGCTGCTTTACCAATAATGAAGTTGGCGACGACCATGGTAATCTGAATTACTGCCAGAGCAAGTACTGGAATGTAAAACAGCGCGGATATGTATGTGCCCTTGTGGAACTCCCAGGGTATGAATATATCATTAATAAAGTCGGGGAAATAAACCAGGAACCGTTCCCAGAACAGGCCGAAGGCGATTTCACACCATGAAATCAGGATAAACAGGGCAGCTATTATCAATATAGGCTTGGACGCGATATCGTACTTTGGAAAGTGCTTTTTAATAATGAACACATTCAGTGCTATCAATATTAGTGCCACAACGCTGTAAATCATTTCGTGACTATAACCGTACACACTTAAGCGGTGCATGAGGCTGACATCATTACCTTCGTTGGCGAAGCCGAAATTCCACCAGTCCTCAACAGACAACGGGGTAACATCGCCGACCGGGTTAGTCAGCTGGATTCTTAGGTACATAATTAGGCCGATAACCAGACAGGGGGCCAGGTATGAAATTAGCTTTTTAATACTGCGTGGCCACCCCTCCTTTTCAATGATTAACAGCAATATCAGAACAAATATCGAAACTGCAAAAAGATGCACGGCGTTAAGCGATTGAAAGGTAATAGCCAGTCCCATGGCCAGTGAGGCGAATAGATACCTGCGCTTTATGAAGAATAATAAGGACAAAAGGATAAAAATCGTTGAAAACTGCCTGGACGTAAAAGCTAAGATTCCCTGTATTTCGGTGCTAGAGCTTCCCATGTGTAGATAGAAAAAGAATATTATTGCGATCACTGCTATGGAATGTTTTTTAAAAAGCTCATAGATAACGAGATAAAGCAAAAAGAAAATAGCAGTTTTGAGGATGATGCCAAGAATTAAATGCACTATCGGTATATCAAAAACTCCCTGAAAGATGGGATAGAATAATGAGGAAGAAGTATTTAACACGTTCGCTTCTATCGTTGGCGTAGCCCCAAATTTTGACATAAAAAGGTAGAATCCGGGCAAAGGGCTGTTGATTCCAAGGTGAAGAAGATGAAAAAAGGCGCTTATCAGTGCTATTCCAAACGCAAAAAAATAATCGTTTTTGGTAATGCTTGGACTGACTGACGAATTATCCAACGTACTTAAAAAAGCCTGAATCTATGTTTAGTGAATTATATCATATACCTAATTGGGATTACTAAAATATATAATACTAGATTATAAACAAAGTAAAAGCCTTTAAAATTCTTTGTACCGACATAGACATAGTGATAGAAAAGGTATGAAGTAGATGACGCCATTCCGGGAAATATTAAGAATATTAGATATCTAAGCAGTACACCTATTGCTTGAAATCGTATAAAATTACTTTAAAAAATACTAATAAGGACTTAATGATGAAGGAAATTTCTAAGTAACAATAGCTTGAAATTTCACTTTGTATTCTTCCTTTTACCCCATTTCCTCTGGAGATGCGAGATTCGGAGACACCCGGATGTCGCAGAACGGTCAGATATGGCCGTCCAATCAAGGGAGGCTAATAACTCACAAAAGGTAGTTGTCGACTACTCATCCGGACTGGAAAACCTGCCCTATGATTTCACGGCAATTTATATATATGCATCTCAAACTTGCAGGTATCACAAAAGAATATAAGGTCAACCCCCGGTCCTGAATGTGATTCTCACCAGACTGGCTAATTCAATCACATCACCTTCCTTGAGCTCCTGTCTACCCTTATCCGCAATTTCTACACCATTGACTTTGGTACCGTTGGCACTCTGCAGGTCCTCTATGAAAAACCTGCCGGATTCAGTTGTTATCCGGCAATGCTGACGGGAAACGTATTTCAGGTTATCAGGAGAGGCCAGGCTGGTGAAGTCGTCCCGTCCGATATCCTTTGCAGCCTCGGTGAGCTGGATTTCACTGTTGTCGGGGAGCAGGAGCTTGCCGCGAGCCACGCGTACCGTCGGGGGCGTCGGCGCCGGTGACACCGGAGGCGGCGTTGGTATAGGAGCAACAGGCGGTGTTGTCGAAGCTGGAGCCGCCGGAGGCGGTGTGGGAGTAGAAGCAGCCGGAGCCGGAGGAGATGCAGGCGCCGAAGGAGGCGGTGTCGATACGGGGGCCGCTGGCTGATTAACGATAGGCGCTGCCGGCGTGACTTTAACAGCACTCCCTCTTCGCCGTATTAATACTGTCGTTGTTATGGTCGCCCCCACCAGTACCGCTGCCCCGCCAATGAGTATATAGAGATAAAGATAGTCCGTATGCCAGTTGGCCGTGATATCCTTGGGCGAATTCATCAACAACGATGAGTCGGCATCAACATCCGTGAGGTCACCACTCCA
>JAFGOC010000146.1 GCA_016926705.1 Dehalococcoidales bacterium
CGGATAAAGTGCCTCCGCAGATAGAGGTTGACATCAGTGTATTGGCCGAGTTGGACCAGTCTATTTTTGTTAAAGATATCGTCCTCGACCCGGAAATAGATGTCCAGGACGACCCCGAGCAACTGGTGGTCAAGGTATCCGAAATCATTGTCAAGATAGAAGAAGAAGAGAAACCGGCTGTCGAGGAAGAGGAAGAGTCTGAAGCTGAAGAGGGTGCTGAAGGGGAGGTCAAGGCCGAAGAAACCGAGGGAAAGCCCGAAGCGGAAGCTGGAGCCGAGAGGAAGATGCCGGAGAAGCAGGCACCGGATAGAAAAGAATAGACCAGCCTTTTTCCTGATACGGGTTGGCAGTTTGAGATGATTATCGATTTCCACGCGCATGTTTTACCGCCGCGGATAAAAAAAGACCGCGGCCGGTATGTGGAAAAAGACGCAGCCTTCGGCCAGATTTACTCCGGCGAAAAGGTTAAAATAGCCACCGCGGAAGACCTTATCAGCAATATGGACCGGGATGGGGTCGATATTTCCGTCATCGTCAATTATAGCTGGAGCACGCATGAGCTTTGCGTGGAGACCAATGACTATATTCTTGAATCGGTCGCCCGTTACCCCAAGCGCTTAATTGGCCTTTGCGCCGTCAGCTCTTATGCGGATGACGCCTCACTGAAAGAAATAGAGAGATGCGCTAGCGGGGGTGCAAAAGGGGTGGGCGAACTCCGGCCGGATACCCAGAAACTGGATTATACCAGAAAAAATGTCATCAAGCCTTTCACCGACCTTTTACGGAAACACAAGTTAATTACGTTAACCCACGCCTCGGAACCAGTGGGGCATTTTTACCCTGGAAAAGGGGAGGCGACTCCGGATGTGCTGTACAAGTTTATCGCGAATTTTACCGGCCTGCCGGTGGTCTGCGCCCACTGGGGCGGTGGCCTGCCGTTTTATACCCTGATGCCGGAAGTGCGAGATGCCCTGAAAGATGTTTATTACGATACGGCCGTTTCGCCGTTTCTTTACCGGCCGGAGATATACCTTCAAGTTAGCCGGCTGGTAGGGGCGGAGAGGATACTTTACGGCAGTGATTTCCCCGTGGTAGCGCAGGGCAGGATTATCAAAGAAATAAACGAAGCGGGTCTCCCCGATGACGCGAAAGATAAAATCCTAGCTGGAAACGCGCGCCGGCTACTGGGTCTATAAGCGGGACTATGGAAAAGATACGCTCTTTTATCGCTGTTGAATTACCTGTAGAACTCAAGCAGGCGCTGTCCCGACTACAGGCGAAAATGAAGTCTGCCAGCGCGCCGGTAAAGTGGGTAGAACCCGGTAATATCCACCTGACGCTCAAGTTCCTGGGCGATATTAATGTTGAAATCACCGGCAGGATAGCGGCGGCTCTGGAAGATGCGACCAGGGGCGAGCACCCGTTCGATATCGGGGTAAGCGGGCTCGGGGCATTCCCCGGTTTAAAGAACGCCCGGGTAGTCTGGGTGGGCTTGACCAGGGAACTGGAAAAACTGGAACAGCTCCAGAAACGTATCGAGGCAGGCCTGACACCGCTAGGGTTTCCGCCGGAAGGCAGGCCTTTTACACCTCACCTTACCATCGGCCGCGTGCGTGATTACGCCAGGCCGGACGACAGGCTGGCGCTGGGCGAGATGATAGGCGGTATAAGCCTTGAGAAAGAATATGAAATAGGTGTGAAGGCGGTTCACCTGATTAAAAGTCAACTTACTCGGGAAGGCCCCATCTACAGTAAAATCAGCACCATCACTTTTAAGTAGTCAATTGTTCCTCCTCATAGACTAGAAAAACTCCTCCTTCGTGCATACGTCCCCTTATAGCTCTTAATGTTTACATTTTGTTTATGTGCTGATGATTGAAATTAACGCATTGTTTAGCATATGGTGCCTACAATACTGGCATAAGCTTGACTGAATGCTGGGAGGTGAGAGAATGACCATTCCAAAAGAAAGTATATTACTCGTAGATGATGAAGAAGCGATACGCGGCATTCTATCCAAGGGTCTGGGAGCGCGCGGCTTTGTTTGTGATGAAGCCGAAAACGGCGACCAAGCACTAAAGAAACTCAAACAACGGGCTTCCGACCTGGTTATCATGGACATCAATATGCCGGGAAGAGCGGGCAGCGAGGTACTGCCGGAGATAACCCAGCGCTACCCGGAAACGGCTGTGATTATGGCCAGCGGCGTGACCGATACCAAGGTCATCGCCAAGTGTATCAGGGATGGAGCTCAAGACTATATCAGTAAGCCATTCAGGTTTGAGCAGGTACTAGCTTGCGTTAACAGTACTCTCGACAAACGGCGTATAGCGCTTGAGATACAGCGTTATTTCCAGGATTTAGGTAAGAAAATAGGCAGGAATAAGAACGAGTCCAGGCAGCTGTTCTTCGGGGCTATCCAGACCCTGGTAAACACTCTGGAATCAAAAGACAATTATACCACCGGTCATTCAAATTCCGTCGTTGAAACATCCATGGCCCTGGGCGAGAAGATGAAATTAAGTACCGAAGAGATGGAAGACCTGTGCTGGGCGGCCATGCTTCATGACGTAGGAAAAATAGTCGTCGACCCTAATATTCTTAATAAGCCCAGCGAATTAACGACCACCGAATACCGGCATATCATGACACACGCTATCGTCGGGCCGAACCTCGTCAGACCCTTTGTCAACGATAAAATAGTGAATATGATTTCACATCACCACGACCATTACGACGGCGGTGGTCTCGACCAGACAATCGTCGGCAAGGACATTCCTCTGGGTGCTAGGATTATCGCGCTGGCTGATGCTTATCATGCCATGATTTCCGACCGGCCTTACCGCAGGGCATTATCCAAGATGGAGGCGATGGAGGAAATCCAGTGGTGCAGCGGTTCTCAATTCGACCCGATTATTGCCAATGTTATGATCAGCTTTATCAAGGAGCAAATATTCCAGCCGAGGAAGACAAAATAGCCTGATATCAGGTAAGGTTGATAAGTTAAGAGGGGTGGGTATCTTCAACCCACTCCTCTTTTGTTTTGAAGTGCTATTTTAAAAAGGACGTTGCGCCGGTATGAGCGGTATCGTAGCCGCCTGCTTTATCAACCACCGCTTTAAATTCATCGGTGGTAACGGTGCGGAGGAGAGGAGCCAGCAGCTCGCTGTGGTAATTGGCTATCGGTATAACAAGGTCGTATCGCTCACGAAATAAAGGCAGGAAATCTATATTGCAACTGCGCGCCGCGGCCTCTATTCCTAAAGCTACATCCGCTTCACCGTGGGCAATGCTTAAGCCCACGGCAAGGTGGGTGTCCATTTCACTCTGGTAGCCTTTAATATCTTTCGGACTGATGCCCAGGCGGCGAAGCTGTATATCCAGGAGCACCCTCGTCCCGGCGCCTTTCTGGCGGTTAACGAAAGTGATATCAGGGCGTTTTAAATCAGCGATTCCCTTGATACGCTTGGGATTGCCGGGAGCGAACATCAGTCCCTGAATACGGTAAGCCAGGTGTACGATGGCGACCTCACGTCCCGGTAGCACTCTTTTTACATAAGGATAATTATACTCGCCCGTCTCTTCATCAAGCAGGTGTATACCAGCAAGATGCGCCCGGTCTTCCTGGATGGCAATGAGTCCCCCGAGGCTGCCGGCATGGGTTATCTGTATCTTGAGTTTCTTATTTTCCCTCCGGGTCAGGTCTACCAGAATATTAAGCGCCATGTCATGACTGCCGACAATGTGGATGGTATCATTATCTTTAGCGGAATCGCTGGTAATTTCTGGCGCACTCGAGGTTGCCTGTCTTTCTTCGCGCCAGCGAGCCAGCTGGAGATAAAAATCGGCTTCAATATCCTCCGGACTGTAGCCCATGCTAAGCGCTTTGAGGATATCATTGCCGACCATTTCCGAGAGACGCCGGCGTCTTTCCAGGAGTATGTTGGGGTCATCCGTTCTGGCGGTAACGACGGTGCCGCCCCGCTTGCGGGCGACGACGACCTTCTCCTGCTCCAGTAAGAGATATGCCCGCAAAATCGTGTTCTGGTTGATGTTTAGGAATTCGGCAAGCTGCCTGACAGGAGGTAGGTGGTCGCCGGGCTTCAGCTTTTCCACAGCGATAAGGTTTCTAACCTGGTCCGCTATCTGCAGGTGGAGCGGGTCTTTAGAGTGCTGGTCAATCTGAAGATCGGCAATATCCATATGTAATAAGCCAAATGCATATATTATACGTGCTGTTAATATAGCCTAATGCCATCCCATTGTCAACGCTTCTCGATTACTAAACGGCTGTTATCAACATAATTTCTACCGCGGTTCTTTCATAAAACAGGTGTAGTCATTCACTCATATCTACAGCAAGTTTTCATCGAATGCTGACGGTATTGATTTCTATAAAATGTTGCCGGTTCAAAAAGACATTTATTAAGGTACATGTTTGCCTGTAATTTCAGGTACAGGGAAACCCTTATACCAACTTGCGGAAAGTTTCAGGGCATGGTTGGTAGTTACTTGGTTTAATGCAACGTATTTATCAGCTAATATTTTAATAAATCCCATAATCAATATAAAAAAATAATCATGAATCACATGTGCAGTTCATGTTTATGAGTTGCTTCACTATTTTTTTATTTAAAAATAGGGGGATGCCCTCATGGATAAAAAGGAGGCCAACAAGTGTCCGAGAAACTAAAGCAGATTTTTGATCTCAAACAACTACTAAAACTCAATCTACAGACGAAGATACTGGCGCTGGGAATAGTGATTATAGCAGCTTTTATCGGCGTAATACTGGGTTATATGCTGCCCGGCGTACAGGATTCCATAATGACTGAAAGAGAAAACAAGATCCAGGAAGAAACGCAAATCGCCTGGGGCATTATAGATAGCTGCTATCAACAGCAGAGTTTGCGTGTATTATCTGAAAAGGATGCCAAGGCTGAAGCAATCAGGTTGCTACGTGGCCTAAGATATGGGCCGGAGAATACCGATTATTTCTGGATTAACGATTACCGACCCTATATGATTATGGACCCATATAAAATAGCCCTTCAGGGGTCTGACCTTAGCGCTGTAACGGACCCCAGCGGCAGGACAATATTTGTGGAAATGGTGGATATCTGTGCGCAGCAGGGCGAAGGCCTTATCAGCTACACGTGGCAATATTTGGATGATAATCAAAGGCAAGAAGAAAAAATCAGCTATGTCAAAGCATTTGAGCCCTGGGAGTGGATAGTTGGTACCGGCGTATATACGGTGGATATCCAGCAGGTAATCGATGCCCAGAGGAATCAATACCTCTTGGTAGCGGGCATTATGGCGTTGATATGTTTTGCCCTGATATACTTCCTCACCAGACCGATTTCAAGGAATATCAAGAGACTGGCCAGCGTGGCTGATAAGCTGGCAATCGGCGACACAAAGCAGAAGGTAAAAGTAAAATCAAGTGATGAAACGGGTGAGTTGGCGGAGTCACTGACAAATGTCATCAACTATCTCTGGGAGACGTCACAGGTTGCGGAGAAGATAGCAGAAGGGGATTTGACGGTTCAAGTTACTCCGAAATCAGAGAACGATACACTGGCAAAGAGTTTTAACAAAATGGTGACGAACCTTAAATTAATGATTGAAGACGTCCGCCAGAAAATCAGTTATCTTAATCAGATTCCCAACACGATTTTAGTAGTAGATACTGACTATAATATTCTCTTTGTGAATCGGGTTGCTGCCCGTGCCGCAGGTAAAAAGGCGGAAGAGTGCGTCGGGAAGAAGTGTTACGATTTGTTCAGCACGGCTGACTGTAAAACAGAGGAATGCGGGTGCGCTAAAGCATTCCAAACCAATAAGGTTATAACAAAGGAAACTACGGTGAAACTATCCTCCGGCGAGATTCCTGTTCGTTACACCTGTGCGCCCATCAAGGATGCCGATGGCAAGGTAATCGGCGCTACCGAGTACGTGCTTGATATCAGCAAGGAAAAGGCGGCTGTGGCGAGAATGACCGAAATATCGGAGAGTCTGTCGAAAGCGAGTGAAGAGCTTAAGGCAGCTTCAGAGCAGTCGGGCTCGGCGACGGAGCAGATAGCCAGTGTCAGCCAGCAGGTGGCAAGGGGGGCGGAGGAGCAGACCAGGGGTATCAATGAGGTCAACCGTGCTATCGACGAGCTTGAAAAATCGATAGGACAGGTCGATAAAGGCAGCAAGGACCAGGCTAAAGCCGTGGAGCAAACCGCCGGCATCGTGCAGCAGGTCTCAAGCGCTGCGGAGCAGACAGCAGCCAGCGCCCAGGAAGCTGCTAACGTTGCCGGTCAAGCCGCTGAAGTCGCCAAGCAGGGCACCGAAACGGTGGAAAAGACGATTGCGGGCATCAGACAAATCAATACCAGCATGCAGGACGTTGCTAATAAGGTAGCGGAATTAGGCAAGCATTCGGAAGAAATCGGCGGTATGATTGCTGTAATCGATGATATTGCCGCCCAGACAAATCTGCTGGCTCTGAATGCTGCCATCGAGGCGGCGCGAGCCGGAGACCAGGGCCGCGGTTTTGCGGTGGTGGCTGACGAGGTCAAGAAGCTGGCGGAGAGGACGGCCAAGGAGACCAAAGAAATTGCCACACTTGTCAGCAGCGTGCAGAAGGGCGTCAATGAATCGATAAAGGCTTCCATGGAAGGAGCCAAACAGGCTGAAGAGGGTTCGGTCCTGGCCAATGAAGCCGGGACGGCACTCGACCAGATTCTGGATTCTATCAACGGCATGACTTCCCAGATAGAACAGATATCTGCGGCAGCCGAGGAAATGAGCGCATCTTCCAGCGAAATGGTTAAGGTGGTTGAGGAAGTAAGTATGATTGCTGAAGAGAACCTCAATGCTACGAAGCAGATGAGTGAAAGTAAGACCAAGGTAAGCGAGTCGGCTAATACCGTAGCCGCCACGACCGAGGAAAACAGCGCGGCCACGGAGCAGATGTCAGCTTCAGCACAGGAGATGAGTGCTCAAGTACAGCAGGTGGTTACGGCAGCCCAGTCGC
The DNA here is from genome assembly GCA_016926705.1 of Dehalococcoidales bacterium. Lineage (GTDB taxonomy): Bacteria > Chloroflexota > Dehalococcoidia > Dehalococcoidales > RBG-16-60-22 > RBG-13-51-18. Next base: position 7,028 of record JAFGOC010000146.1, read on the forward strand.
TGTCAAAGATGGCCAGCGACCTGAAAGATGCCATCAACCTGTTTGAACTACGAAACAGGGATACCATTGGAAAAAGCAAGGACAAGGACGCTGCCGAAAGCGAAAGTGGTAGCGGAAACGGAAAAAAGAGCAAGCCCAATATCAAGAATACCGTTGAAATGTAAACATGATACAGCGAAGTTGGGGCGGACTACGCCCCAACTTCGCTTAACTGCCGGATAGTTACGGCACACGGAATCTTACCCCGGCACAGGAGGAACAGCGATGGCAAAAGATACGTTAGCAAACGAAAAGCAAATGGTGTTGTTTGAGCTAGGAACGGAGACTTACGGTCTGGATATAGCATCCGTTCATGAAATAATACGTATGCAACCGATAACCAAGGTCCCCAAGGCGCCTTTCTATGTGGAGGGGGTAATTAATTTAAGGGGCCGGGTCATTCCGGTAATCGATATCGGGAAGAGATTCGGCTTTGAGAAAACAGAAGAAGCTAAAAACAACCGTATCGTTGTCATTAATATAAAGGATACTACACTCGGAATCATCGTGGACGCTGTGACCGAGGTTATCCGTATACCTGCAGAGTCTATCGACCCGGTTTCAGATATAGTCACTTCCGGGCAATCAGATTACCTGCAGGGAATTGCCAAACTGCCGGAAAAGATGATTATCATTCTGGCACTGGATAAATTGCTGATGAAAGACGCTGAACTGGTCGACATGACCGCTCAAGATGAAGACGTAAAACAGGAACCGGCGAGTATAAAGTAAAGAAGAGGCTTCATCGTGCAAGTTGAAAAACCGGCCTCCTCCCGCGCCTTTAAAAAGAAAAAGCAGATAGTAACGTTCAGGTATTGTGAAACTTTACTACGGAAGTGGAATTAACCGCCGGGAGAGGTATGTATAAGTTGTAGTTGTATTAATCAAAGTAACCAGATAGTGAAAGGAGAACAGCGTGGATTTGGCCGCCGGCATTACCCCGGAAGACCTGGACTTATTTATACAAGAAGCCGACGAGCAGCTGCAACTACTTGACGAAGACATCGTAAGGCTTGAGAAAGAATCCGGGAACCCGGACCTGATGCAGGAAATATTCCGGGCAGCCCACACACTCAAAGGGTCTTCGGCAATGGTGGGGCATCAGCGTTTGTCTGACCTGGCCCATGCCATGGAGAGTGTCCTCGATCAGGTGCGTAAAGGCATGCTGGCAGTTAGCCCGTCGATTATAGATGCTCTGTTGCATGGTCTCGATGTCATGAGGCTACTTCGTAAGGAGCTGGATTCTCCGGATTCCAAACCCGCGGATATTACCAACGCCGTTGCCGAGCTTTCTGCCCTTGTAACAACTAATGAACAACCTGTAAAGCAAGTCGCCGAGCACTCCGGCGTGCTAGTTCCGGATGCCGAAGCCCAGACAAGATTAGAGAAGGCCTGCCAGGAAGGCAAGCAGGCATATTTTATTAAAGTGTCATTTAATAAGGAGTCCCATTGGACCGCGGTACGGAGTTTTCAGGTAATCAACAGTCTCTCGGCGATTGGCGAAATAATAGTTTCTCTGCCGACCGCTCAGGAGATAGAAGAGGGGAAGATCAATCATTTATTCCAGATTTTAGTTGCCAGCAAGAACAGTGCAGAAGATATCAGAGAGTTGCTGACCGGAATTTCTGAAATAGAAAATATTGAAATTAATGTTCATGAGAAGGAGATATCCGGGGAAGCCGCAAAGGCAACCGGGTCTGATTCTACTGTTACCGGTAAAGAAGATACAAAATTAAGTCACACGGTAAGGGTAGACGTAAGCCGTCTGGATACTCTGATGGAACAGGTAGGCGAACTGGTTATCAATCGTAATCAAATCAGTCAGCTCGGCAGGATGCTGGCGGAGAAATATCATGAAGATGAAATAATCGTTGCTTTCGGCGACAGCCTGTCGCAAATAGCTAAGATAGTCAGCACCCTCCAGCAGGACGTGATGTCAATACGCCTCCTGCCTGTGGAAATCGTGTTTAGTACTCTGCCGCGGATGGTCAGGGACATCGCGCGTAAAGAAAATAAAAAAGTTGAATTTATTATCGAAGGTCAGGAGACCGAGGTCGACCGCAGCGTCATCGAGCAACTGCGGGACCCACTTATCCATATGCTGCGCAACTCGATAGACCACGGCATAGAGGCACCGGATAAGCGTAGATCAGCCGGCAAGCCGGAGGCAGGCACGATACGTCTTTCGGCGATGCATGAACAGGACAATATCGTGATTACGGTGAAAGACGACGGCAAGGGGGTTGACCCCAAGTTGATAAGAAAATCGGCGATTGATAAAAAGATTGATATGCCGGAGAATATCTCAAAATTGACGGATCATGAAGCCGTAAATCTAATTTTTAATTCCGGTCTCTCCACGGCAAGCGAGGTTACCGATGTTTCGGGCAGGGGAGTAGGGCTGGATGTAGTGAAAACAAATATCGAAAGCCTGGGAGGTTCGGTCAGTGTTGAATCGGTGCCCGGGCAGGGAACTACATTCACCCTTACGCTACCCCTGACGCTGGCAATTATACCCGCACTGCTGGTAAGCACCGTAGGCACTATCTGCGCAATACCTCTATCGAGCATAGTTGAAGCCGGGAAACTGGATGTAAAGGAAATTCAGACCGTAAGAGGCAAGGAAGTGACGCTTTTCAGAGGCGATGTACTGCCCCTGCTGCGGCTCGATGAGGTATTCGGTTGGAGTGACAAGAATAACAGGTCAGGCGAGGCCCTTCATATGGTCGTGGTCAAGTTCTCAGGTTCCAGGGTAGGTCTGGTGGTCGAGGAATTACTGGAGCAACAGGAACTGGTGGTGAAATCGCTGGACCATTTCATCGGGGAGAGCAACGGCATAACCGGCGCAAGTATTCTGGGCGACGGCAGGGTTGTCCTGATTCTTGATGTTGCCTCGCTAATAAGAGGCGCTATTACAGAACGTAACAATAACAAGATTAAAATAAAGTCATCGGTATCCAGGTTAAGCATTAAATAACAAGGAGAATTAGAAATGGAGCTGGAAAAGGGGAATCGGGTAATAGATTTTACCGATATCAATATGGCGGGTCTCTTCGGGGAGGGCGTGAACAACGCGATTGAAGGCCTTTCCCAGATGGCCGGACGGGAGGTTAAGGTCGTCAGCATGGATATCAAGAAAGTCCCGGTCAAAGATATTCCGGACCTGTTCGGCGGGGCCGAAGCTTTGATAATTGCCATATACGTGGAGATATTCGGCAAGACCAACGGGCATATGGTGGTGGTATATAAGCCGGAAGTGGCTTTCGGGCTGGTGGATTTATTGCTGGACCAGGCGGCCGGTTCAACCACGGAACTGAATGATATGGAGAGTTCTACCCTGGGCGAAGTTGGTAATATCATGGGCTCATTTTTCTTGAATTACCTTTCCGATACCACCGGCCAGCGACTCAAGCCGTCACCGCCTGCTGTGATGATGGATATGGCCGGCGCTGTCCTGGACTCGACGCTGGCTAATATACTTGCATACAGCGATGAAACATATATTGTGGATACGGTATTCGGTACCAAAGACCGGCAGGTCTCGGGCACTTTCATGATTATACCCAACCCTAGTCTGGAGGCCAGTTAATGGCAATAGTATTTAGTGAAACAGCCGCACCGGAGCGGGAACTGCATTTGGTGGGTATGGGTGAGATTGTAGTGACGGATTCTCCCAATGCTGAATTATCCTGTATCGGGCTGGGTTCCTGTGTCGCAGTGTGCGCTTATGATGTAAGAGAGAAAATCGGCGGTATGGCCCATATTGTACTGCCGCAGTATAACGGCTTGCCTGGCAGCAATCGTGCCAAGTTTGCCGATACAGCTGTGCCAATGCTGATAGATGAAATGTTGAAGAAAGGTGGTGTGAAAAGTCGGTTGATTATAAAAATAGCCGGCGGGGCCCAGATGACAATAGCTCCGGGGCTAAGAGACACCTTTAAAACCGGCGAGAGGAATCTGGAACAAATAATGTCGGTGCTGCGGAGAGAAAATATTACTCCTGCGGCGGCCGATACGGGTGGTAGCGTCGGGAGGACGGTGAGAATGTATGTTAAGACTGGTCGGGTTACGGTCAAAACTGCCTACGGCATGCCCCAGGAGCTTTAGGTATGGATGATAAATTACAAAACAATATAACTACAGGGAAAAAGGAGATAACATGGCTACGGTAATGGTTGTGGACGATGCAATGTTCATGCGTAAAAAATGCGCGCAGGTTTTATCCCAAAACGGTTATGCCGTCGTCGAAGCTGCGAGCGGGGCGGAGGCATTAACAGCCTACCAGCAGGAGAAACCGGACTGCGTGTTGCTGGACATCACCATGCCGGATATGGACGGTATAGAGGCGTTGAAAGAACTGCTTAAAGTTGACCCCAATGCCAAAGTTTCGATGTGCAGTGCTATGGGACAACAGGGTATTGTTATCGAAGCTTTAAAACTGGGGGCCAAGGATTTCGTTGTCAAGCCGTTCGATGTTGCTAGGGTGATTGGTTCTGTAAAGAAACTGATAGGCTAAAATCTTGAGATAGTAAGGTTTAGTGTTTTGGGAGAAAAGCAGGTGCAGAAAAAACTACGAGTGCTTGTTGTCGATGATTCCGGGTATGTAATTACGGCTGTTTCCAACAAGCTTAACGCCGACCCGGAGATTGAGGTTATCGGCTCTGCCCGTAACGGTATCGAGGCCGTAGAAAAGGTAAAGAGCCTTAAGCCGGACGTGGTAACCTTGGATGTTATCATGCCGGAGATGGACGGCATCGCCGCTTTAAAAATAATAATGGAAGAATGCCCGACCCCGGTGGTTATGCTTAGCGCCTTAACCAGCGAAAACGCAGAAACCACTATGAAAGCTCTGGAGCTGGGCGCGGTTGATTTCTTTCTCAAACCTTCGGCTATAAATCCGGTAGCCGATGATACCCTGGCGGCAAAAATAAAGACGGCTGCCAAGTGTAATCTAATTAAGAACGGAAGGGTTAAGGCGGATACAGGTTCTAGGAAAAAGGTAATAAGTCAGGATAAATATTCAGCCTTTGAAAAATTGGTAGTTATCGGTGCTTCTACCGGTGGTCCCAGGTCATTAATGCAGATAATTCCCGCACTGCCGGCGGATATTCCGGCGGCGGTTTTAATAGTCCAGCATCTTCCCCCGGTTTTCACCCGGTCGCTGGCGGAGAGGCTGGACCAGGTATCTCAAATAAATGTTGTGGAGGCGGAAGAGGGGAGTATCGCGAGCAGAGGCAGGATTTTAGTGGCTCCCGGCGATTTTCATATGCTGATAGAAAGCGGAGGCAAAATTAAACTCGACCAGGGGCCGCACGTTCTGGGAGTACGGCCTGCGGCGGATATAACTATGAAATCAGCGGCGGCCAAATTCGGCGATGCTGTAGTCGGTGTCGTCCTTACCGGCATGGGTATCGATGGGACACAGGGGGCCTCATACATTAAAGCCGCGGGCGGCCAGGTCCTGGCACAGGATGAAGCTACCAGCGCAGTGTACGGTATGCCGATGAGCGTGGTAAAAGCCGGCTACGCCGATAAGGTATTGCCTTTACATAAAATTGCCGATGGTATTGTTAAAGTTTGCGCATCACGGGAGAGAGTTGCATGAATGCGGAAGAATTCACCTATGTAAAAAAGAAGATACGTGAATTGACGCAATTCGACCTTGATAATTACGGCCATAACCAGATGATACGGCGTCTGGACGGCTACATTATGCGATTTAAAGTACAAAATGTTGCACAATATTTTAATTTAGTTAAACATGATAAAAACGAGCTGGAGAAGCTGAAGAAGTTCCTCACCATAAACGTGTCCGAATTTTTCCGGGACGCTGCTCAATTCCGGTTGTTACAAGACGAGATATTGCCGCCGTTATTGCAAAACAATCTGGGATTGAATATCTGGAGCGCCGGTTGTTCTAACGGGGCTGAAGCTTATTCGGTAGCTATGTTACTTGACAGGCAATCTCCTTATAGAAAGCATCGGATACTCGCAACGGATATCGATCAGGCTATTGTAAACCATGCGGCTGCCGGCGGACCTTATGGTGCGGCAGAGGTAAGAAATGTGCCGAAGCAGTTGCTGGAAAAATATTTCACTAAAGACGGCGGCAATTTCAGGGTAATTGAAAGGATTCGAAATAAGGTCAACTTTGGGCTGCATGACCTGACGCGGGACCCGTTTGAAGATAATTTTGACCTGATAATATGCCGCAACGTAGTAATTTACTTCTCCACTGAAACCAAGAAAATATTAAGGAAAAAGTTCCTGGATTCATTAAAAGTCCACGGAATACTATTTATCGGTGCTACCGAGACGATGTTGGACGCAAAAGATAACGGATTTCAGCGTTTATCGGCATGCTTTTACAGGAAAAAGTCGGGTATGCCCGAAAAGTCTCAAGAGCCAGTGGTCTCTGGCAGAGGTATAAAATGAGGCGTATTACGATAAAATATGCCAAACCGGGTATGGTCCTGGAGCAGCCTGTTTATGACAGCTTCGGGAATACGCTGGTGGAAAAAGGTAAGGAATTGGATGCAGGCCTCGTCGTCAGCATGAAAGAAAAGGGAGTGACGGAGATATTTATCCGTGATTGGCGGGCTATGGACGTGTTAGCGGCCCCTCTTTTTACGCCGCAAACCGAGGGCGTACTGGCCAAGGCTTTCAGGCAGTTACTGCTGGATAGCGAAGGGAAACAGAGACTCTCTGTTATCAATCTCAACCCGCTGCATATAGCCATGATAGCGATGATCAGAGAGATGAACCTGAATATGATAGGTGATATCAATGTATCGTGCAAGATATCACCGAGAGACTACCTGTATCTACAGCCCGTAAAGACCGCCGGACTTTCCCTGGCGCTCGGCCACGGATTGAGACTATCCCCCGATGAATTGGCAGGCCTTGGGATGGCGGCTATTCTTAAAGATATCGGTTTGCCCAAGGAAACGATTGAAAATGTGGACTGGATAGCTGAAGGCAATACGCCGCGTATGGCTGAACATCCCGGCATCGGGTTTAAAATGCTTAATATGCACAAAATGACTTCAGGAGACACGGCTAAAGCGGTGCTGCAGCATCACGAATTCTGGAATGGCACGGGCTATCCTGAGGGTTTAAAAGGCAAGGATATTAATCTATTTGCGCGTATTATCGCCGTAGCAGACTCATTTGTCGATTTACTGACGGACCGGCCGGGGAGGAGTAAAGTTATGCCGCACCAGGCCATTGAATATATTATGGCGGGAGGCAATGACCAGTTCGATCCGGAAATTGTCGAGCTGCTGGTAAGGCGCGTTCCTTCGTATCCAGCTGGGATATCGGTCAAATTAAGCACCGGCGATACCGGCATTGTTGCAAACCCTAAACTGGGATTTATAGCCAGGCCTATTATCCGTGTTTTTCACCGTCCTGCCCAGGGTACATTAAGAAATCCTTTTGATATCGACCTTGCCAAACCTGATTTTCAGCGTTTACTGGTGACTGAAGTACTGGAGTATGATTAATGGCACGTGAAGACAGGATATTATCGCAATCAGAAATAGATTCACTGCTAAGGAAGATAGCGCCTAAGTCGGATGAACCGGCGGCTAAAGAGGAGCCGTCACCGGTTGAGCCTGTCGAGCTAGAGGTGAAACCTGCCAAGGCAGCAGTCGAACCCGAAGCAGCATCTTCAGGGACTCCCCAGGATCTGAAAACGGTATCGTTTAAGTCGATTGAAATAACAGAAGACGAAGAGCCAACAAGGGCTGGCGACCTGGAGACAGACTCGATAAAGCTGTCCGAATATAAGCCCAAGACCGCAGAACCGCCGGCATCGGTGCAGCCTATGGAGACGGCGAGACAAAAATCCGCTCTTGGTGAAGCTGACGACCTGAAAACGAAGGTTGCCGAATTGACTGCCGAGGTGAATAAGCTATCAACTGCCCTGCAGACAGTAGCACAACTGGAAGAAAAGATCAGACAACTGGAAACGTTGATGAAGAATGCACCGGAATCGGCTGGGACTCTTAAAGCCAGGATAGATAAAATAGCCGCTGAACTCGAAGCAGGCGAAGGGAAAAAGTCCGATTACGGTTTCCTCGAGGCGTTCAGATGCAGCCACTGCCGTTCCAAAGGTAATGTGGCGATTTATATCAAATGCACCAGCTGTGGCAAGGAAAACTGGATGGGCTGGTGGCCTGAAGAAGAAGAGAAATAAAGTCGACGTCGTACACCAAACGCCGGCTGATACCTTTTTTGTTAATCATTACCCCTGGAATTTCCATTAAGTCTGCTATTTTTCCGCCTGCTCCAACTCATCCTGATTATCCGGGGTAAGGTCTATCTGATAAAAATCGCTATCCATACCGGGCAATATCATCATGAAATCCGGGGTATAATCGATAAAAACATCAGCCTGCCCGATAATAAACTCAAGCACATGACCGCCGGTATCTTTATCTTTAGTCAGGAAATGCAGGTGGTAGCCTGGCATATTGAGACCGATGATAAATGGAGGCGAGCGGAACCCGACCAGAGTGCCTTCAACTTGCTCGAATTCAAAGACGGGCTGGTTTTTGGTGACTTCAACCAGCGGGGGGTAGGGCTTTTGCTGGGCGGGTACGCTCCGCGTTTTCATGTAACTGAACGTACCCTCGATTTTGATGGCGCAGAAGGTATTTATGCTCGGTAGAATACCATCGAGGTATTCCTGGAGTGAAGCATAATTCAGCCCCTGCGCCAATTCTCCGGAATAATCGATATCAAAGAACGTTACCATGGCAAAAGGGGTCTCCATATCATCGGTAACAGGGTAGGCGATGCCGTCGGCTTTTACCTGATAAAATTCTCTGTCGAAGGCCAGCATCTCGCCGTCGAGGGCTTTGAAAGTGCCGATACCGAAATCGCCGTACTCTTTAAGAACACCATATGTCATAACGCCGTCGTAAACACCGTTGAGAAGAGCGTCAATCGTGGATATTTGCGTCATTGTTTCTCTTGCGGCAATGGGATTATCGGCATATTCTGCAGGACCGGCTTGAGACGTTGTTTCCGCCTGTCCGCAAGCTGTAATTAGAGTAATCACGGTAATTAAGGCAAGTAAAATCAAGTGGGATAAAAACCGCGGAATGATACCATTCTTGTCGTTAAGACGTTTTTTCCCTTTCATAATTCTTAAAACCTCGATAATCATTTCTATGTTGAATCACTTATAATCAGTGTAATATATATAGGTTTTCAATGTCCACGAGATTGACCGGTAAGTATGTTACATTGCATAATGCTAGCGAGGGTTGAACATGAAAAGAAAGCTGATATCGTTTCTGCTTCTGCTGCCGTTATTATTATCAATTTCAGGGTGTACTGTACCGGTCAATCCGGATATGCCTGTGGTTCTGCTGACCGATTTTGGAACCGATGATTACCGCGTTCCCAGGCTTAAAGGCGTCATTTATGACACCTATCCCGAAGCGCAGGTAATCGATGCCACTCACGGCATTGCATCCTTTGATATCGCCGCCGGCGCTTACGTACTCGGCCTGACGGCAAAGGAGTTCCCCGGGGGATTCGTGTTTATCGCCGCCGTCGGCGCCCACACCTCCGCTGGAGAAAAATCGCTGGTGCTGACCAATAATAAGGGCCAGGTTTTCGTGGCGCCGGATAACGGAATGCTTACCTATATTATTAAGGATATGGGTGTCAAGACCGTATATGAGGTCTCCAACCAGGCGCTTTTTGACCAGCCCATTTCAACCCTATCTTTCCATTATTTACTGGGTAAAGTGGGGGCGCTTATCGCTTCCGGTTATAATCCGGCGGATATCGGGCCGGCGGTCACTTCTACCGTGATGCTGGATATCCAGGAAGGCGGGATTACCGATGGCAAGATAGCCGGCTCCGTGGTATTTATCGACCACTTCGGTAATTGCCTGACCAATATACCCGGCGAGACTTTAGGAGAGTACGGACTGAATATTGGCGATACAGTACGGATAGTCCTTGATGGAAATAGCATAGAAGCAAAATACGGCGAGAACTATAATGACGTTCCTACGGGGGAATGTGTTCTCATTATTAATTCGCTGGAAAAAGTACAGCTTTCGATAAACAAGGGCAGTTTTGCCGGCATTTACGGAGTCAAGACGGGGATAAAAGTCGAGCTTCATTGGCAATATAATTTCATGGTGATTACAATTGCCGATTGAATTTTTCAGATACTTTAGTATATGATTCAAAAACGCAATTGATTTTTTTGAGAATACTTGGTATTATTTAGACAAAAGTTCAAATGTACCAAAATACCTAGACCTTTAGTACATGTTTGATACACAAAAAGATATACACATTAGGATTCCGAAGGAACTTTATACAAGGCTAAAGGTTAAATGCGCCTATAACGGCAGTTCCATGCAGGACTATATGATTAAACTGATGAATCAGGACATTCAGAATCCGACCGGGAGAAAAAAGTCCGTCCTGGTAGTAGATGATGAAAAAGTCATGCGTGAGGGACTCTGGGACTGGCTAAAGGACAGCTATAACGTGACTACAGCCGAAACAGGTGAAGAGACCATCGATATGGTGAAAAACCAGGAATTCGATGCCCTAATTATCGACGTTAAATTAACCGGCAGAAGCGGTATTGATGTACTGAAGGAAGTAAAACAGATACAACCAAATATTAATTCCATTGTCATGACCGCCTATCCTTCGGTGGAGACGGCCGTCGAGGCAATGAAAGCAGGCGCTATAGAATTCATTGTGAAGCCTTTTTCTTTAAATCAGCTCGAAAGACTCATCTGAATGCTCCCCAAAAGAAACAATGAAAAATAGCGGAAAAGAGTGAGAATGCGAACGCGTGTGAAAGCAGGGACAAAATGGTAGAAAAAAAGGTGAGGTGTTTAGGTATCTCACCTTTTTTTCTATTGCAATATTCGTGTCAAAAAGCTTCTTACGTTTCTATTGTTAGGAGGTAAAGCATGGAACCGAAAATAGGTGTGTATATCTGCGACTGCGGTTCAAACATTCTGGGCAAGGTGGATGTTCCAAAAGTAGTGGAGTATATCCAGAACCTGCCGACGGTAACGATTGCCCGCGAATACAGGTTTATGTGTTCCGGACCAGGACAGGACCTGATTGAGCAGGATATTAAGGAAATGGGGTTGAACCGGGTGGTTGTTGCCTCATGTTCTCCGCAAATGCACGAGCCGACCTTCCGCCGCCTGATGCAGCGGGCCGGACTCAATCCCTACCTTTTTGAAATGGCGAACATCCGTGAGCACGCGTCCTGGGTTACCGATGACCCTGACGCCGCCACGGAAAAAGCTAGGGCCTTGGTGAGTGCCGCGGTAAGAAGGGTATATTACCAGGAGCCCCTGGAGACGAGAGAAGTGCCGGTACACCCCGATACCCTGGTTGTGGGGGGTGGCATTGCCGGAATCCAGGCGGCCCTGGAAATCGCCGATTCCGGGCACAAGGTTTATCTGGTGGAAAGAGAGCCGAGCATCGGCGGGCACATGATTCAACTCGACAAGACTTTCCCCACCCTCGATTGTTCTGCCTGTATCCTTACGCCGAAAATGACCTTGAGCGGCACACATCCGTTTATCGAGCTGATGACCTATAGCGAAGTTACCGAGGTCTCCGGCTTCATCGGTAACTTTAAAGTAAAAATACGTAAGAAGCCCAGGTACATAGATGTCGATGAATGTAACGGCTGTTCCGACTGCGAAAAAGTCTGTCCGGTAACCGTGCCTTCGGAGTTCAATATGAAGCTGGGTACGCGGAAAGCCACTTATCGCCCCTTCCCGCAGGCTGTCCCCAGCGCCTATGTCATTGATAAGCAGGGCAAATCGCCGTGTTCGGTTACCTGCCCGGCTGGTGTAAATGCCCACGGCTATGTAGCGCTGATTTCGCAGGGCAAGTTCAAGGAAGCAATAGAAGTCCTGCGCCGTACCATGCCTTTCGCCGGAGTTTGCGGACGGGTCTGCACACATCCCTGCGAGACAGAATGCGAGCGGGGCAAGGTCGACCAGCCCATAGCTATAAGAGCGTTGAAGCGGTTCATGGCCGATTACGAATTAAAGAACGGGCGCGAGAAAGCCCAGCCGGTGGAAAGGACCAAGAAGGATAAAGTGGCTGTCGTCGGCTCCGGTCCCGCAGGTCTTGCCTGTGCTTATGACCTGGTGAAAGCCGGCTATACGGTCACAGTCTTCGAGGCCGCCGATAAGGCCGGCGGCATGTTGCGCTACGGAATACCGGAGTACCGCTTGCCCAAGAGCATCCTCGATAGCGAAATTGATTACGTTAAAGAGCTTGGCGTCGAGATAAAGACCAAAACTACAGTAAAAGATATCGACGAGATTAAGAAACAGGGATACAAAGCGGTGTTCCTGGCCAACGGCGCCTGGGTAAGTCAAAAGATGAACATCCCTGGCGAAGACGCCGAGGGGGTGATGCACGCCATTGAATTCCTGAAACAGGTAAGCGAAGGCAAGAAAGTTGAACTGGGCAACAAAGTGGCGGTGGTCGGCGGTGGTAATGCGGCCGTCGATGCTGCCCGTACCGCGCTGCGGTTAGGCGCTAAAGACGTGAGTATTATTTACCGTCGTTCCCGGGCGGAAATGCCTGCCATCGCCAGTGAAATCGATGAAATGGAGGAGGAGGGCGTAAAAATACGCTATCTGACCAATCCTGTTGAAGTAATCGCGGCCAACGGCAAGCTGGCCAAGGTCCGGTGCATCAGGATGGAACTGGGCGAGCCGGATGCCTCTGGGCGAAGGCGGCCGGTACCTGTTGACGGGTCCGAGTTCGAGATGGAAATCGGTACTCTGATTATGGCTACCGGCCAGGCGGTCAACAAATCGATGTTGCCCGGCAACATCGCATATTCCGAGTCCGGCACGGTCAAAGCCGATGAAATCACTTATGAAACAAGTGTCAAGGGAGTGTTTGCCGGCGGCGATGTTGTGGCCGGACCGGCTACGGTAATTGAGGCGGTCGCCGCGGGCAAGGAAGCCGCGATCTCTATTGACAGATACCTGCAAGGCACCGATATGAAAGAAGGACGACCGGAGGAAAAAGAGCGCGTCAAGGACGTGCCCAAGAAAGGCGTCGCCAAGCAACCGAGGGCGACTATGTCCAAGCTGCCTGTCGCTGAAAGGACCAGGTCTTTTAAAGAGGTGGAGGCGGGACTCGATGAAAACGCAGCCATTGAAGAAGCCAACCGCTGTCTTAACTGCGCCGTCTGCTGCGAATGCTTATTGTGTGTCTCCGCCTGTGAGCGAAATGCCGTTCGGCACGATATGAAAGAGGAAATTGTTGAGGTAGATGTCGGTAATATCATATTAGCGACTGGTTTTAAGGAATTCGACCCCTCCGTGATGCAGCAATACGGCTACGGACGTCTGCCTAACGTAATTACCGGCCTGGAGTTCGAGCGGATGGTCAATTCCGCCGGGCCTACGAGCGGTAAAATCATGCTGAAGAACGGCGAGGAGCCTAAAAGCTTGGCCATAGTCCACTGCGTAGGCAGCCGCGATATTAATTATCATGAATACTGCTCGTCAGTTTGCTGTATGTACTCGCTAAAATTCTCTCACCTGCTTAGAGAACACCTGCCCAATGCAGAAGTCTATGAGTTTTACATCGATATCCGGGCGCCGCGTAAAGGTTTCGAGGAGTTTTATAACCGCATCTTGAAAGAAGGAACGATTCTCTACCGCGGACGCCCAGGTGAAATCACCGACGTTGCAGAAACGCCTTACGAGCAGGGTAAACTAATCGTTAAATTTGAGAACACCCTTATAGGCGAGAAGGAGCGCCTGCCGGTTGATATGGTTATTCTTAGCGCTGCCCTGGAGCCCCATGAGAATGCCAGAGATGTTGCCAGGATATTCAATATCAGTTGCGGTGAAGGAGATTTCTTCATTGAGAGACATCCCAAGCTCGACCCGGTGGCAACCATGACGGAAGGCGTTTTCATCGCCGGCTGCTGTGAAAGTCCTAAGGATATACGGGATAGCGTCGCCCAGGCTTCGGCTGCAGCGGCAAGGGTACTTGCCCTCATCAGTAAAGGCAAGGTGGAAACCGAGGCCACTATCGCGGAAATCGATGAGGAACGATGCTCCGGCTGCCGGGTCTGTAACCTGCTCTGTCCCTACGGAGCTATAGACTTCGACGAAGAAAAGAAGGTGTCTAAAATCAACGACGCCATCTGTAAAGGCTGCGGAGCCTGTGTGGCCGCCTGCCCGAGCGCAGCCATTAAGCATAAGCACTACACCACGCAAGAAATTATGGCGCAAATCGAGGGAATTCTGGCCTAGGTCCGGTGTAATAGACCTGGAAAGGGGAAAATATGGAAACGGAAACCATCAAGGAAGCCAAAACATTCGTTGATGAAGTGGCCGCCGAGCCTGGCGGAGAAAAAATTAACGAGTGTATTCAATGCGGGGTATGCAGCGGCTCCTGCCCGACCGTCGAATGGTGGCAATATCCGCCGAGGAAAATCATTGCCATGATACGGGCCGGCAAGCGGGACATGGTGCTTTCCAGTACCTCTGCTTTCAATTGCGTTACCTGTTATTCCTGCATGGTGCGCTGTCCCCGGAACATTAACCCCACACAGTTGATTCATGCTGTCGAAGCCATTGCCGAGCGTGAGGGTTATAAGCCAAAAACTCCGACTCTGACGCTGCATCGAGGCCTGCGCGACGCAATGAAGCAAGGGCGTGTCTGGGAATTCAGCCTGGCAATGCTTTTCTACTTTAAAACCAGCTTGCTGGAAGGTATTAAGATGATGCCAGTAGCCTGGGACTTGATATCGCGAGGGCTAATGCCTCTTTTACCGCCTAAGCGGACAAAGAAAGGCGGCCAGGAAGTCACGGCTATCATGAAAGCCGTCGAGGCAATGCAAAAGAGTGGAGGTGCCAAATGAAACAATACACATATTTCCCCGGCTGTGCCATGGCCAGCACCGGGAAACCGATTCAAGCATCTATAGATGCGGTTTGTAAAGTGCTGGATATAGAACTCAAAGAGCTCGAGGACTGGACATGCTGCGGCTGTCCCGGTGAGTCGATTAATGAACTTTCGGCAACTGCCATTGCCACGCGCAACCTGGCGTTGGCGGAAAAATTTCAACTTGATATGGTCACTGCTTGCAGTTGCTGCTACAGGAACCTGCTTGCCGCACATGTAACATATACTGAAGACCCCAGGATCAGGGAACAGGTTAAGAAAGCCCTGGCGGCAACCGATCTGGAATATAAAGGGACACTACGCGTCAGAAACCTGGTGGATATTTTTGTCAATGATATCGGTCTTGATGTGATTGCTTCCAAAGTGCAGAGGAAATTGAACGGCATGAAGGTTGCCAATTATTACGGCTGCCACCAGACACGGCCTTACGGTCCGGACGACTTTGAATTCCCTGTTTGGCAGGACCAGGTAACAGAAGCCCTGGGCGCAGAAACTGTCTTCTTCCCTTTGAAAGCCCAGTGCTGCGGAGGCACGCAGCTTTTCAGTAATAAAGAGATGATTTACAAGCTGCTTTACAAGATACTTGATAACGTTGAAGAGCATGGCGGCAAGTGCATATCCAGCACTCTTTGCCCGTTGTGCTTCACCAACCTGGATGCTAATCAGGGGCGGATTAAAAACCGCGATGGCAAGAAATTTGATATGCCGGTACTGGCTTTAACGCAGTTAATGGGAATCGCTTTCGGTTTGAGTCCTAAAGATGTCGGGCTGAACAAGAATATCTCCCCGGCCCTTAAGGCGGTTCGACCATATCTTAAATCGACGGCACAGGAGGTGTTGAAATGAGCTGGGAACCCAAGATAGTAGGGTTTTTGTGTAACTGGTGCTCCTATCGCGGCGCTGACCTGGCAGGTACATCGCGGATTCATTTCGCGCCCAACGTAAAAGTAATCAGAGTGCCCTGTAGCACCAGGGTAGAACCTTCTTTCGTCATCAAAGCCTTTCAGTCGGGTGCGGACGGCGTGCTTATCCTGGGCTGCCATCCGGGTGACTGCCATTATATCGAAGGAAATTACAAGACAATGCGGCGTGTGCCGCTGTTAAAGAAAATGCTTAAGCAGTTCGGCATTGAACCCGAAAGAGTCCGCCTGGACTGGGTATCCGCTTCCGAAGGTCAGAAATACGCTACTGTCGTCAATGAAATGACGGAAAAGGTCAGGGAACTCGGACCGTTCAATGCGAATAACGGGGAGGGTCAACATGGCAAAAATTAAACTAGCACTATATTGGGCCTCCAGCTGCGGCGGTTGTGAAATCGCCCAGCTACAGATCGGTGAAAAACTTCTGAAGCTAATAGAGGCCGCCGATATCGTTTTCTGGCCGGTGGCAATCGACGTGAAGTATAAAGACGTGGAAGCCATGCCGGAGAAAAGCATCGACGTCTGCCTTTTTAACGGCGCCATCCGTACCTCGGAGCAGGAGCACATGGCGAAAATGCTGCGCGATAAGTCAAAAACCATGATTGCTTACGGCGCCTGTGCCAACTACGGGGGTATTCCGGGGCTGGGTAATCTATATAACCGTGAAATGATTTTCGACCGGGCATATTTTGAAACACAGTCCACGGATAATGAAAAGAAGGTGACTCCCCAGACCAGTATTGATGTCCCGGAGGGGAAGCTTTCTCTGCCGGAATTCTACGATACGGTTAAGAGCCTGCCGCAAACGGTGGACGTGGACTTCATCATCCCAGGCTGTCCGCCGGAAGAAAAAACCACCTGGCTAGCTTTAGAGGCGCTGATTCAGAATAAGCTGCCGCCCAAGGGATCGATAATTTCTCACAACGTGAAAGCCGTGTGCGATGATTGTCCCCGCACCAAGAATGAAAAGAAGGTCAAGAAGTTCTACCGCCCATTTGAGATTGAATCGGACCCGGAAGTCTGTTTGCTGGAGCAGGGAATTTTGTGTGCCGGTGTAGCCACCGCCGGAGGCTGCGGCGCACCGTGTCCCAAGGCCAATATGCCCTGCACGGGATGTTATGGGCCGGTCAAGGGAGTTACTGACCAGGGAGTGCATTTCCTGGGCGCGGTGGCCTCAATAATAGATTCCACCGACCCCGAAGAAATAGCTAAGATAATCGATGATATTGCTGACCCTGCCGGCACGTTTTACAGGTACTCGCTGCCGGATTCGATGCTAAGGAGGGCTAAGGTATAATGAAGAAAATAACGATAGACCCGATAACCCGCCTTGAAGGCCACGGAAAGATAGAAATTTTCCTGGATGATAAAGGCGCCGTTGCCAATAGCTATTTCCAGGTGCCGGAATTAAGAGGTTTTGAGAAGTTCGCCGAAGGGCGTAATGCCGATGATATGCCTCAGATTACCGAGAGGATATGCGGTGTTTGCCCGGAAGCACATCACCTTGCATCGACTAAAACACTTGATGCCCTCTACCACGTCGAACCAACGCCGACAGCGAGAAAGCTCCGTGAAATTCTCTACGACGCTTTCTACGTAACCGACCATACCACGCATTTCTATATCCTGGGTGGCCCGGACTTTGTCATGGGGCCAGATGCTCCGGTAGCCGAACGCAATATCATCGGCGTTATCGGCAAGGTAGGGCTGGAACTGGGCGGGGCCGTTATTAAGGCCCGCATACGCAATCACCACGTCATCGAATTGATTGGGGGCAGAGGCATACACCCTGTATTCGGTCTTCCCGGCGGCGTCAGCCGGAGCATCAATGAAGAAGAAAGAAAAGAAATCGAGGAAATCGCCAAGGAGTCGGTAGAATTCGCCAAGCTGTCGCTGAAGGTCTTCGACGATATCGTTCTGAAGAACAAGGCATATGTGGATATGATTGTTAGTGATGCCTACACCCACAAGACCTACTATATGGGCCTTGTCGATGAGAACAATAAAGTCAACTATTATGACGGCAAGGTCAGGGTAGTGGACCCTGACGGTAAGGAATTTGCTAAATTTGCCCCCGCCGAATATCTTGACCATATTGCCGAGCACGTGGAGCCATGGTCATATATCAAGTTCCCCTTCCTGAAGAAGGTGGGGTGGAAGGGCTTTGTGGATGGCAAGGACAGCGGCGTTTTCCGCGTAGCTCCACTGGCTAGGCTGAATGCCGCCGACGGCATGTCCACGCCGCTGGCGCAAGAGCATTACGAAAAATTTTACGATACACTCGGCGGCAAGCCGGTACACCATACGCTGGCAATGCACTGGGCGCGTCTCATCGAGATGCTTAACGCCGCGGAACACATGCTGGAGTTGACTCGCGACCCAGAAATTACCAGTCCCGATATACACAATATCCCCGATAAAACTCCTGATGAAGGCGTTGGAATCGTGGAAGCCCCCCGTGGCACGCTTATCCATCATTATATAACCGATGAAAAGGGCGTGATAAAAAAGGCCAACCTGATTGTAGCTACGGTTAACAACGGCGCCGCCGTTAATATGTCGATTGGTAAAGCCGCCAAAGCGGTTATCCAGCCCGGTAAGGAAATCACCGAGGGTATTCTCAACCGGGTAGAGATGGCCTGGCGTCCTTACGACCTCTGTCTTGCCTGCGCTTCACATGACTTAAACGGCCCTTCACCGATGCCGATTTACGTATATGACAGCAGGAAAAACCTGGTGATAAAACTGGGCGGCAATTAGGTCGGCTCAAGAGTTTATTAGCAATCATTGATGGTATATAATAGAGAATCAATATAAACCGTTATCCGGATAAAGTGGTTGCTAATATGCAGTATCAGTGGCTGAAAACGCTAAAAAACCTTCATTTATGGGTGGTTATATTTCTGTTTGTTGTAGGGATAATACTTCATTATCCCCAGCAGATTCTCGGTACGGATTCGGCTTCTTTATTTTCCTTCCTCGGTCTTAGTCGCCACGCCGTGGAGCGAATCTACTTATTACTGCCACTTGGCTATGCCGGATTTTTTATCGGTACGCGGGCGGGGCTGGCAAGCTTGGTAATAGCGGCCGCCATCATGCTACCGCGTGTCTTTGTGATATCGCAGTATTTCGCCGACGCTTTATTCGAGACTATCGGAGTAATTATTATCGGTTCTCTCGTGATTCTATGGATTTACTTCGATAGGAAGCGAAAGGAACAAAAACAAAAGCTCCTTACAACACTTGAGGAATCAAACCGGAAGCTGGAGACGACGTTAAAGGCCCTGGAAACAAGCCACCGGCGGCTCAAGGAAACACAGGCGCAGGTAATTCAGGCGGAAAAGCTGACGTCTCTGGGGCAGCTGGTGGCATCCATTGCCCACGAGATAAATAATCCTTTATCCGGTACACTGGTTTACACACAGTTGCTGGCAAGGAAAGTGGAAAGAGGCGAAGCCGATAGCGAAGTGACTCTCGACTACCTGTCAAAAATGGAATCCGAACTCGTCCGCAGCACCAGGCTTGTCCAGAACCTGCTTAATTTCGCCAGCCAATCGACGCCGCAATTTCAGTCGGTTAACCTGAATACCGTTGTCAACCATGCACTTGACCTGGTATCGCACTCGGTTGAGAAGCAGGAAATACGGGTGTTCAACGAACTTGATCCGTCATTACCGGAAATTACCGCCGACCCCGGCCAGCTTCAGCAGGTCTGCCTTAGTTTAATCATTAATGCAATTCAAGCTATGCCCCAGGGAGGCAGACTTACTCTACGTACCCATGTTCATAATTCTAAAGTCAGACTAGAGGTGCAGGATACCGGCGTAGGAATATCTCCAGAAAATATCGATAAGCTCTTCACTCCCTTTTTCAGCACCAAGGCGGACGTAAAAGGGGTTGGGCTCGGATTGGCGGTAGCCTATGGGATTATTCACCGGCATAAAGGCAGGATAGAAGCCCATAGTAAAGAGGGAGAAGGTTCCGTTTTTACAGTTACCATGCCTCTACAAAACGAATCGCTTGAAAAAGAAAGCTAAGCATTTATGGCACGGCATTGCCTGAAATTCACAGACAGGGTTTTTACCTTCATTGAATCAGTCTAATAATTCGAAAACCACACCGCTAGATATAATAATATGCCATTATCTGCTAAAATATAAAATTAAATAGATGTTGTTTGTTGTTGCTCGACCATTGAATTATAACGTTAGGTTATCAACAATGGAGAAAGCAGTCGGGAGGTTTACATTATGGAACAGACTTTTGGAGGACTGACGATTAAGGAGATAATAATAGCTGCGGTTATTGTGGTGGTCTTTTGCGGGTTGGCCTGGTTTATACGGTTCGCTCTGGAGAAATGGGTAAAACAATACACAAAAAAGACCGCAACCAAACTGGACGATTCAATTATATTAGTGATGCAGAAACCTGTTATCACCATTATCGTCTTGCTGGGTTTTTACATAGCGGTGTTGACTCTGCCGCAGGAAAAGGATGTATGGTCGTACACATTAAAAGGACTTGCCACGGCGCTTAGCCTGATGGGCATTTTTTCCGCCGTCGTTTTTATCGATACGATAATAAATTGGTACAGGCGCCAGGCTATCGCCAGTAATAATGTAGGTTTAAGTATACGACTTATCGGTCTATCATGGATAGTGATAATACTTGTAGCTATCTGGCTGTCGGTGATGTCTGTATTGGGCATCTGGGGAAAGGATGTCAGTATAGTAACCGGCTGGCTTGGCGAACACGGCTGGCGTATCGCTCTTATTATTGGCATTGCCGTAGTGGCTATCGTTGGTGTTGGAGAAATCATCCCGAGAATGGTGGTGCGGACTTTAGCACGCCGACCTAGGGAAACGAAGAATGAGGTTAAGAAAAGAAGCGACACTCTATCCAAAGTGCTTGTCAGCACCAGCCAGGTTTTTATCGTTTTTATTGCTGCCTTTATGATTCTTTCCGAACTTCGGATAGATATTATGCCCATCATGGCCGGCGTCGGCGTCGTGGGTATTGCTATCGGCTTCGGCGCCCAGAACCTGGTCAGAGACCTGTTGGCGGGCTTTTTTATCATCATCGAAAACCAGTACCGTGTCGGTGATGTCATTAAAATAGCGGATGTCGGCGGTATCGTCGAAAGTATAAATCTAAGAAGAACGGTGCTTAGAGACCTCGACGGTATTGTTCATGTTGTACCTAACGGTGAAATTCGGGTTGCTAATAACTTAACCAAAGAACTATCAAGGATTAATTTTAACGTCAGTGTGGGGTATGGGGAAGATCTGGATCATGTAATCAAAGTAATCAATCGGGTTGGCCAACAACTCGCTGAAGACCCTGAATGGAAAGATATTGTCCTTATTGCACCTAAAGTATTGAGAGTGGATAATTTTGGCGATTCCGGTATTGATATCAGAGTAGCAGGGGATACACAGCCGATGCGCCAATGGGATGTAGCGGGACAACTTCGGTTAAGATTGAAGAGAGAGTTTGATAAAGAAGGTATTGAAATACCCTGGCCTCACACCAAAGTATATTTCGGCAATGCGCTGCCTATCCTTAACTCCAATCAAAAAGCTAAAGATAAATAGCCGAAAGTTAGAAAAAGAGTTTATACTTTGTCTTTAAGCTTGATTTTTTAGAGATGAGTCACTTTATTACTTAATTTATATCACAGGCCCTTGCGGAGTTTGACAAGTCGCTGGATTTCATATAGTCTATTCTGTACTCCGGGTATATCATTAAACTAAATCTCTGATTAATTTGGGGCCCGATGGTAAAAAGCAAACTGAAGTTGAAAACAGAGAGGAAGCCGTCCGAGCTTCTCGTATTGAGTCGTATATCCGCAGCGCTTAGCGGACTCTGGGACCTTGATGCTATCCTCGGGGTGGGGCTGGACAACACCCTCAACATTATGAACGGTACTATCGGCGAGGTCCTCCTCATCGATGAAAATACGGGGGAACTCTCTCATGTCGTCCACCGGGGTTTGAGTAAGGAATTCGTGGAGAAGGTACGCCTTAACGTCGGCGAGGGCATTACCGGCAGTGTTGCCGGAAATGGTAAGGCTATCCTTCTCGAAGACATATCTTCGGACCCGCGCGTGGCGCACCGGGAAATGGTGACGAGTGAAGGGCTGAAAGCTTATATTTGCGTGCCCCTGCGTGCCAGGGATAAGGTACTTGGTGTCCTTAATGTTGCCAGTCGCGTGCCCCGCAAATTCACCACCAGTGACATGCATCTGCTTTACGCCATCGGCGACCAGCTTGGCATTGCTATTGAGCACGCCCGATTATATGAGCGTTTGAGAAAAGCGCGAGAAAGATTGCGTAAGCTGGCACGGCAAAACCTGGAAGCTGAAGAAGAAGAAAGGAGAAGAATTGCCCGGGAGTTGCATGATGAAACCAGCCAGTCTCTTTCCGGAATTGCCCTGCAGTTGCAGGCACTGATAGAGATGGCGGCAATATCAGGCAAGGAGAACCCCGAGTACGTAGCCGGACTAAAGAAAGTTCAGGCTTTGACCGTGCAGGTGCATAATGAGGTAAGCCGTTTGATATCCAATCTACGTCCGGCTCTCCTTGATACGCTGGGTCTGGTGCCGGCAGTTCGCCAGTACGCCGAGACCAGGTTGCACCCTCTGGAAATGGAGGTTAGTGTAGAAGCCAAAGGGACTGAAATGAGGTTCCCGCCGGAAGTGGAGGCGGCTTTTTTCCGATTTATCCAGGGAGCTGTAGGTAACATCGCACAGCACTCCAAAGCTAAAAAAGCAACTATAGTGCTGGAATATAAACCGCAGGAATTTGCACTTACCATTACCGATGACGGGAAGGGATTCGATGTTTCAGAAATTACTGATGTCGAAGAAAGTGGGAGGGGGCGGGGGTTATTCAGCATGAGAGAAAGAATCGGCTTCCTGGGCGGCACCAGCGGCATAGAATCCGAAATAGGTAAAGGGACTGTTGTTTGGGCAAGGTTGCCCATAGGTCAGGAATTTGAGTATGCAGAAGATAAGAGTGCTGGTAGTTGACGACCATACCATCGTAAGGGATGGCATCTGTGCCTTACTATCGCTGGCAGGTGATCTTGATATAGTAGGAGAAGCTACCAATGGCAGCGAGGCTTTAGAAAAGGTCGGAGAGCTTCTACCCGATGTTGTACTCATGGATATCTCTATGCCTGTTATGGGAGGGCTGGAAGCCACCAGGAGGATATGCAAGGATTTCCCCAAGACAAAAGTACTCGTTCTTACCCAATATGATGATAAGGAATATTTCTTCCCGGTAATCGAATCTGGAGCTTCCGGGTTTATCAGCAAGGCAGCTGCCTCACCGGAACTCGCCGCCGGGATACGTTCGGTCTACCGGGGTGACTCATACCTCTCTCCTTCAGTAACCAAGCTGCTAGTAGAAAATTACCAGAATACAGCCAGCCAGCGCTCCAGCCAGGACCCATACGATCAGCTGACAAGACGAGAACGTGAGGTATTTAAGCTGCTGGCAGAAGGACATAGCACCCAGGAAATAGCGGAGATTCTGGTTATAACTCCCAAGACAGTTGATGGTCACAAGACGAACCTCATGGCCAAACTGGGTGTCCATAATCGAATTGACTTGGTGAAGTACGCCCTGCGCAAGGGTGTGATAAACATCTAAAACTGAAACATATCTTTATCTGCGGTTCAATTAGAGTCACTAAATTTCTCTCTATCGTTTATCTGAAAATTCACTAAGAGCGAATGCGCGTATATTCAAGGGTTGTATTCCTCTATTTTTAGGGTAAATTCCCTATTTCTCCTCTGTTTAATGTGCTTTATAGTGACAAATATAAAGGTGCTTCCGCAGAAAGGAGGCTTAAAATGGGAAAAGAGCAGACGATTCTAATTGTGGATGACGAAGTCGAATTTGTTGAAGACCTGAAAGAAACCTTGGAAGGTGTCAAATACATCGTCGCCGTTGCCTACGACCGCGAACAGGCTGAAAAGATGGTGCGTTCTCACGAGCCTGATATGATTGTGCTGGGCACTATCATGCCCCGCGGCGATGCCTTCCAGTTCCACAAGTGGATGAAACAAACCCTGGGTTTCAGCAATCTGCCCATCATGGTCATTAACGCTCCGCCGGAAAAACAGCTGCTTAAGGGCTGGAGAATGGACGAAGGCATGCAGATGGATGCTGAAGATTTCCTGGCCAAACCTGTAGAACCAACCTCACTCATACCCCGTATCAAGGCTTTACTCGATAGGGCTACTAAGAAAATCAGAATACTAATCGTCGATGACCATGCCGTGGTCAGGGACGGAATAAAATCCGTAATATCTCTGCAACGTGATATGCAGGTAGTCGGCGAGGCGGTCAACGGTCAGGACGGTCTGGAAAAGACAATCGAACTCGTGCCTGATGTGGTAGTGATGGATATCGTAATGCCGGTGATGAACGGGCTGGATGCCGCCGCAGAAATCTGCCGTAAATGTAAAGCGGCTAAGGTACTTATGCTGACGCAGTACGATGAGCAGGAAAATGTCCTCGCCAGTAAAAAGGTAGGTGCGGTAGGGTTTATCCCCAAGGCCGCTGCCAGTTCCCGTCTCTTGACCGGGATACGGTCAGTAGCACGGGGCGACCAGTCATGGATAGAGTCGCTTCAGCCGCATATTGAGGGCCAGGGGAACAAATAAGTGGAAGCAATTACGATAGTCCTCAACGGAGTGGAAGTAAGCGGCTATCCGGGAACTACTATTTTGGAACTAGCCAGGGAATCGGGGGTGTACATACCCACCCTCTGCAATGACCCCAATCTGGTTTCTATAGGCGCCTGCCGATTGTGTATTGTAGAAGACGAACGCAATGGAGCTCTGCTGGCTTCCTGCGTGACCCCTATCTCACCGGGCATGATTATCAATACCAACTCACCGAGGGTACTGGAACACCGCAAGAAAATACTTAAATTAATGCTGGCAAGTCACCCCGATTCCTGTCTGGTTTGCGATAAAGGCAACCGCTGCCAGCTGCGTAAACTGGCGGCGGAGATGGGCATAGGGCTCGTTGAGTTTCAGAGGATTCCACAGTCAGATACCATTGAGGAGGTCAACCCTTTTATTGAGCGCGACCTTTCCAAGTGCATCATGTGCGGCAAGTGCATCAGGGCCGACCAGGAGCTGGTAGTCGAAGGCGCCATTGATTATATCCACCGGGGGGCCTCTGTAAAGGCGGCCACACTGAACGACCTGCCTCTGGAGAAATCGGAGTGTACCTTTTGCGGAGTCTGTGTAGCCATTTGCCCCACCGGCGCGATTATGGAAAAAGACAGGGCGTATACCGGCACGGCTACGACTATGGTTACAAGCGTATGCCCTTATTGCGGCTGCGGCTGTGCTATTACGCTGGGAGTTAAAGACGGAAAAATAATTTATACCAGGCCTGTGCCGGAAAGCCCGGTAAGTCGTGGTACTTTATGCGTCCGCGGCAGTTACGGATATGATTTCATACATAGTAAAGAAAGACTAAACAAACCGCTGGTAAAGGTTAATGGTGACTTCCAGGAAGCGACCTGGGAAGAGGCCTTAGCTTTAGCAGCCGAAAATTTCAAGCGAATTAAAGAGATTTATGGCCCCGATGCCCTGGCGGTCTTCGGCTCGCCTAAGTGTACTAATGAGGAAAACTATCTTCTTCAAAGGTTCGCCCGTGGGGTGCTGGGCACAAATAACATTGATAACAGCAATCGCCTTTATTGCGCTGCCAGTTTGACAGGACTGGGCGTAACGGTCGGCTATGCCGGGACAACTGGCTCCATCAATTATTTAGAACGGTCACAGATCATCTTGGTAATCGGTGCAAACCCTGAAATATCCGCCCCAGCCGTAGCCTATGCTATAAAGCGGGCGGTTAAATTCAATGGGGCGAAACTTATAATTATAGACCCACGGTATACCCCGTTAAGTAATTTCGCGCAAATCCATCTGCGTTCCAGCGTGGGCACCGACGTACCCTTGCTGAACGGACTGGCCAGGATAATTATTAACGAAAAAAAGCTGGACGAGGAATTCGTTACACGTATGACAGATAACTTTAATAACTGGTCGAAGAGCCTGGAAAAATATACCGCAGTTTATGTTGAAAAGACAACTGGAATCCCTAAAAAGGATATACAAACAGCGGCGCGGCTGTTGGGAGAGGCCGAGAATACCTCAATTGTGTATGGCAACGGCATCACCCAGCAGGCGAACGGCACCGAGACGGTAATTGCTATAGCTAATCTGGCGATGCTCACCGGCAATGCGGGGCGGCGGGGTGGCATATTTGCCTTGCAGCGTCATAATAATGCCCGCGGCGCCTGCGATATGGGCGTTGTCCCTAACTTCTTACCGGGCTATTTAGGCGTGAACGATACTCAAAACAGGCAAAAGTTTGAGGGGAGGTGGAATGTCAAGCTACCGGCTGATAACGGCCTGACAGCCCTGGAAATGATGGAGGCGGCCAGAAAGGGAAAGGTCAAGGGTATGTTTATCATGGGTGAAAATCCGGTCGCCAGTTTCCCGCAGCCCAAGCTTATTAAAGAAGCCTTAACATCGCTTGAATTCCTCGTCGTTACCGATATGTTTCCCGGTGAAGCTGTCCGGCTGGCATCGGTTGTACTGCCGGCAACAAGTTTTGCCGAAAAAGAGGGGACATTTACCAACTTCGAAGGGAGAATTCAGTCGGTAAGAAAGGCTATTATTCCATTTGGCGATAGCCGGCCCGATAGTGAAATAATAATGCAATTATCATTAGCAATGGGGTCTCCGATGCTTTATTCGTCACCCCACCAGGTGATGGAGGAAATAGAAGAGATGGTACCCTTCTACCATAAGGTTTCTCCCAAAGACGCTGATACAATGGGATTGGAGATGGGCGAGGTCGATGGTGATACACCGGGAACCAGGCGTTTTTATAAAGGCCTTTTCCCCAGCGGCTTTGGACGGTTTCAACCTGTGGACTTTACGCCATTGCAGGAGAGTAAAAATGGATATAATTTCACATTAATAACAGGCTCCAGCAGGTACCATTTTGGTACCGGTGCATGGAGTCAGCGTTCTTCAAGGTTAAGGCGATTCTCTCCGGAATCTTTCCTGGAAATCAATCCCGCCGATGCTAAAGAACTCGGTTTTAAGGACGAGGATAAAATCCAAATTATATCGGAACAGGGTGAAATTTCGACATCCGCCAAGGTAAGTAATGTGTTGCCTAAGGGGCTTCTCTACATGGCGGACTCTTTCCCGCAGAGTCCTGTACGTGAGCTGTTTGGTACAGTCATTGACCCCCGGTCCAAAACACCGGCGCTTAAGTCGTGCGCTGTGCGCTTAGAAAGGATAACTGCTGATGACCAAGCTAAAGGAAACCCCTAAAATCAATTTGAAAGAAATCGATAAAATTGTTGAAAGCCGCAGAAATAAAAAGTGGGGCTTGATACCTATGCTTCAGGAAATCCAGGAGCGGGCCGGCTATATTCCACCTGAAGTCATACCACGTGTCGCGTATGCAGTAGGCCTGTTTCCCAGCCAGGTACAGGCAGTGATTACCTTTTATTCGCAACTTTATACTCATCCCCGTGGCAAAAACATCGTCAGGGTTTGCCGTGGTACGGCCTGCCATGTGCGTGGCGGAAAGACTATTCTGAAACTGGTCAAGCAGCACCTTGGCATTGAAGAAGATGAAACCACTGATGATATGGAATATACCCTGGAAACAGTCGCCTGTATCGGTGTCTGTGCTCTGGCGCCTAACCTCGTGGTGAATAATAACATACACGGCAATATGAACCCTAAAAAAGTAGCTGCTATCTTCGGCAATTATAAGGGGAGTTAATATGGCGAAACGAAAAACCGCAGCCTCTACCAGCGGACAACGCGAAGTTCTCATCTGCTGCGGTTCGGGTTGTCCCGGCTCGGAGCAAATTCTTCAACGCCTGAAAAAGGAGACGGCGGGGCTTGGACTTAAAATCAAAATCAAGCCGACCGGCTGCCACGGTTTTTGCCAGCAGGGTCCGACGGTGCTGGTCCAGCCTGACGATATACTTTACTGCAAAGTGACCGAGGATGATGTTAAAGAGATAGTACAGAAACACTTACAAAATAACGTAATTGTTGAAAGACTATTGTATTCCGACCTCATCACCGGGGAGAAAATACCCCATTATACTGACATCAAGTTCTTCCGGGAACAGAAACGGATTGTCCTGCGCCATTGCGGTAGTATCAATCCGGAGCGGATAGAAGAATATATCTCCAGTGGTGGGTATAAGTCATTAAAAAAGGTTCTTACTTCTCTGAAACCTGCAGAGGTAATTGACCTGATAAAGCGCTCCGGTCTACGGGGGCGAGGAGGAGCCGGTTTCCCCACCGGCACCAAGTGGGAGTTCTGTCATAACGCCGCAGGTGATAAAAAGTACATGATATGCAATGCCGACGAAGGCGACCCTGGTGCTTTCATGGACCGCTCCATTCTAGAGGCTGACCCGCACGCCGTCCTGGAAGGGCTAAGTATAGCTGCATATGCCATCGGAGCTGATGAAGGCTATATCTATATCCGCGCCGAATACCCGCTGGCTGTTAAACGCCTGCGTACCGCATTGCAGCAGGCAATCGATAAAGGATTTCTGGGCAATAATATTCTTAATTCAGGATTTAACCTGAAAATAAATATCATGGAAGGAGCCGGAGCTTTTGTTTGCGGGGAGGAAACGGCGCTGATTGCCTCAATAGAAAGTAAGCGTGGCATGCCGAGGCCTCGTCCTCCCTTCCCGGCAAATTCAGGACTGGACGGCAAGCCTACTATTATCAATAATGTGAAAACTTTAGCTACCGTCCCGGTTATAATTGAGCGGGGTGCGGAGTGGTTTGCCGGCATCGGAACGGAGAAGAGTAAAGGGACAGCGGTATTCGCGCTTTCCGGTAAGATAGCTAACAGCGGTCTGGTAGAAGTGCCTATGGGGACCCCCTTATCGAAAATAGTTTATGAGATAGGGGGAGGTATTCCAAAAGGGAGGCGTCTAAAGGCAGTACAGACGGGCGGACCTTCGGGTGGGTGTATCCCTGCACGTTTTATCGATACGCCCATTGAGTACGAAACACTCGCCAAACTCGGCTCAATCATGGGCTCGGGCGGCATGGTGGTTATGGACGAGGCTACCTGTATGGTAGAGGTAGCAAGGTTCTTCTTGAGTTTCACCCAGAGTGAGTCCTGCGGGAAATGCACACCATGCAGGTTGGGTACGCGGCAGATGCTGGCGATACTAACCCGCATTACCGAAGGTCGTGGCCGCGATGAGGATATCGACGCTCTGCTGGCTATCGGCAAGACCGTGAAAGAATGCTCGCTTTGCGGACTGGGGCAGACCGCCCCCAACCCGGTTATTTCAACCATCAATTACTTCCGCGACGAATACGAGGCGCATATCCGCGAGAAAAAATGTCCGGCGGCGGTGTGCGAGACCTTAATGATATCGCCCTGCCAGCATACCTGCCCGGCGGGTATCAATATCCCCAAGTATGTCGCCCATATTGCAGACGGTGATTATAAGGCGGCTATCGAGACCATAAGGGAGCGTAATCCCTTTGCCGCCGTATGCGGCCGCATCTGCCACCACCCCTGCGAAGAAAGGTGCCGCCGCGGCGAGCTGGACGACCCCGTTGCTATCAGGACACTGAAACGTTTTGCCGCCGACTGGTATGCCGAACACAGCGGTGAGATTGATGGTATAAAGCCATTCCCGCGAACGAAAAAGCAGAAGGTGGCGGTGGTGGGGGCCGGGCCGGCCGGTCTGGCCTGTGCCTATTTCCTGGCACAGCTGGGCTACGGTGTGACGGTCTATGAGGCTTTACCGATAGGTGGCGGGATGCTTTCGGTGGCGATACCGGAATTCCGCCTGCCGCAGTTGGCTATCCAGCAGGATATTGACTATATAGTAAAGCGGGGGGTAGAAATAAAGTACAACACACCGATAAATATCAACTTTACCGTCGACCACCTGCTCAAAGACGGTTTTGCCGCGGTCTTCATCGCCGCTGGTGCCCAGCGCAGCCAGCGGTTGGGAATCCCGGGAGAGGTGGAGGATATTGAAGGAGTTTTCTACGGACTGCGCTTCCTACGGGACATCAGGCTGGGAAGGTCGACTAAATTAGGACGGCGTGTCGCAGTCATCGGCGGTGGCAACGTGGCACTTGATGCCGCCAGGACTTCCTTAAGACTGGGAGCGAAGGAAGTAAATATATACTACCGCCGCTCTCGCGATGAAATGCCGGTATCTGATATTGAGTATGATGAAGCCGTCGATGAGGGTGTAAGAATCAACTTCCTGGTCACACCGACAAGGATAACCAGTGCTGACTGGAAAGTGACCGGACTCCAGTGTACCCGCATGGAGCTGGGAGAACCTGATGAAAGCGGTCGCCGCCGTCCCATCCCCATCTCCGGCTCGGAGTTCACCGTAGAAGCCGATAACGTAATCGCTGCGGTAGGGCAGGCGCCCGATCTTTCTTTCCTTCCTCCCGATAGTGAGTTGGAACGCACCCGCTGGGAGACGCTGGTGACAGACAGCAATACCCTGGCGACTAATATACCCGGTATCTTCGCGGGTGGTGATTTCGTCACCGGACCGGATATGGTGGTTAATGCTGTCGCTGCCGGTAGAAGGAGTGCTCTCGCTATCGATAAGTACTTAAGAGGCGATACCTCACGCGTAGAAGTACACGACCGCAAAGCCGAGGCAGTGGAAGAACGACCGGCAGAGCTCGATGAGACCTGGGAGACGAAGCCGCGCAGCAAGGTAAAGACGCTGCCGCTGCCGGAGAGACGCAGCAGCTTCGCCGAGATAGAACTCAGCTTGACCGAGGGAGTAGCCCAACGTGAAGCCAAGCGCTGTCTGCGCTGTGACCTTGAAGGATGATTATAACGTTAATGGTAAACCAAGCAGAGGGGGGTTGGCTATGAAGTCGATAACTAAACAAAAACCGATAGAAGAAATCGAGAATTCTCTGCAAGGCATGGACAAGGTGTTCGTCATAGGCTGCGGGACCTGCACCACGCTTACGAAGACCGGCGGTGTGGAACAGGTTGAAGCAATGAAGGAGAGCCTTCAGCAGATAGGGAAACGCGTTACCGGCGGGACTGTCATTCCCACGGCCTGTGATGATATGACCGAGGAAACCATGAAAGAGAATGAACAATATATCCGCAGCGCCGACTGTGTCCTTTCGATGAGCTGCGCCCTGGGGGTACATCGGATGACACTCTACCTGGATAAGCCGGTAATTCCGGCGGTGGATACACTATTTATCGGGGTTGAAGAAAGCCCCGGGTACTTCCGCGAGGTATGCTCCCAGTGCGGGCAGTGTCTCCTCGGCGAGACGGCCGGTATCTGCCCCATCACCGCCTGCCATAAAGGACTGGTCAACGGTCCCTGCGGCGGTACAAATAACGGCAAGTGCGAAGTTGATAAAGAGAAGGACTGTGCCTGGACTCTGATTTACAATCGTCTCAAGGAACAGAACAGGCTCGATTTGATGCGCCGATACCAGCCGCCCCGAAACCACCACGTTACCTTGAAACCGGGCATCATGAAGATTGAATAAGGGGGGTGAAGACATTGATATCTCGTTTCGAAGAAGTTATTAATTCAGATAAATTTATCGTTACTACCGAGGTCGCTCCACCCAAGGGTACGAACCTAGAAAAAATGCTTCACCATATCGATATTCTCAAGGATAAAGTAGATGCCATTAACGTTACCGATCATCAGAGCTCGGTGATGCGTTTTCCGTCGCTGGGCGGTTGCCTGGCTATCAAGGAGAAGGGCGGCGAACCTATCATGCAGATGACCTGCCGCGACCGTAACCGTATGGCTTTAGAGGCCGACCTTCTTTTTGCATATAGCCGCGGCATCAGGAATGTACTCTGCCTTACCGGCGATGCTGTGCCGGTGGGTGACCATAAAGAGGCCAAAGGCGTGTTTGACCTGGACTCGCTGCAGCTATTAATGGCAATCCGCCAGCTGATGTCCGGCAAAGACCTGGGGGGTAATGAGCTTGAGGGGACAGTGGAGTTCTGCATGGGGGCTATCGTAACACCGGAGGCGCAGCCCCTTGAACCGCAGCTTGTCAAGTTTGAAAAAAAGATAGAGGCCGGCGCCCAGTTTTTCCAGACACAGGCCATCTACGACCTGGAAAATTTTGCCAGCTTTATGAGATACGCCCGCAAGTTCAATACCAAAATACTGGCGGGTATCGTCCTGCTGTCATCGGCGCGTATGGCTAAATATATGACGGAAAACGTGCCGGGCATCTTCGTCCCTCAAGACCTGATTGATGAAATGTCTGGCACACCTAAAGAAGGGATGTTAGCCAAGGGTATCGAGATTGCCGGCAGGACAATCGCCATTTTGAAAAAGGAGGCCCTGTGCGACGGCGTACACATTATGGCTATCGGCAGGGAGGAAGTGGTCCCGGATATCCTGAAAGCTGCGGGACTTTAAAAAGGTCTTTTAGGAATCTTACTATAAGGATTCTATCTACATGGTGGGCGGTGGTAAACGAAAGGTAGAACTTATACCTTGGCATTTACAATTACATTCTAATAGGACTTATTACTTAGTTTATGCTATTTGTACGGTATTATATATAAGAGAACCACGTAAGCTTGTAGGATGTCCTGGATAGCTTCCTCTGGACGGGGAGTTCGACCCTCCCCCGTCTCCACCAGAAACACGGGAGAGCCCCCAAAGGAAGGTGGTTTTTGTATTATCTTCATAATTACGATAATGATTGAGTATATAGATATTGTATATAAATATTAATTAACTTATTTTTAACCAAAAATATGTACATAATATGTACATAAAATAAAGACTAAAGTATTTTTTAAATATGTTTTCTTATTTTGTTACCCAAAAATATATACCAATTCCGATAATTACTAAACCACTAATAGTAAAGTACAATCTTAATCCTTTTCGTGATAGTGTTATAAGTAACGGATTTGCTCTCTTAAAAAACCAGTCCCAGTTTTTATAAGATGTGATAATAAAAAAAACTCCAATAGCTATAATAATAATATAAAAAGGGTCCACGAAATTACTCCTTCTATATTCATATATTATTTTTAGATGAAATTATATTTTATCTAAACGGGTAACCATATATTTCTGCTAATTGATAGAATGTCCTACTACATTGTGCGAAATTAAATATCGTCATGAGACCTGATGCAAATAATCCTGCGGGATAATTATACCATCCAATAAGCGCAGCATCAGCATATAAAAGGGCGTCCGAGAAGATCATCTGTCCAGAATTGTATTGTTGTGCAGCATTAACGAGAGAATATACGGTGCCGATAACAGGAATTAGCTCTATAGGATTAGGTAAGGAAATGCTAGGATAGCATCGGAGGATGTGGTCTTCCACCTGCATATTAATTTCAATCCCTACGAACCAATCCTCGGCTTTTGAAAGATCATTATACATATTATTATTGAGAACTATTTCATAGTTATCTCCGACATGATTAGTTGTGGCTTTTTGTTGATATCCGAGGTCATCAAATGCTATAGTTACAACTCTTTCACTTTGTTCTAATGTCTGTGCACGAAGTGGATCCCACGAACTTTGTTCGCGAAATGCTTCGTACGCCTGATATTCCGGTGATTCTACAACGTCAACTACAGAGTCTGCAATATCCGGCGGAAGGAAAGCAATATACATTGCCGCGCCTCTAGTAACCCTTACATCCACTCCCCCAATTTCAACTATATTTCCGCTTGGGTCTATATACTTCAGAGGGTTATTCATGGTATAAGAGTATCTATTGAGACTTTGCGGATTGATAAAGCTTTGCACTATAGTATCCGCGCTGATAAACCTCCCTATGGTAACATCATAGTACCGCGCGCCGTAGTAGTAAAGGCCGGTGGCGTCAAGGCGCCCTCCTACGCTAAAGCTTTGGTGGGCAAGCTGGTTAAGGGTGAGCTGTTGGTAATAAGGAAAGGATTTAACCCGTCTCCACCAGAAACAAAATTAAGCCACTGAGGATAAAGAACGGGGGTTTATATTGGGTTGTACTGTAAACAGCCTATTCCCAGGTCTTAAGGTATGTATATGTTTTATTTACACAACCAGCGAATTCAGCTTGTACCAACATTATAAAGGGATGGTTGTCAGGATTATCAACGTAGGTTTTTCCATTGATGTCTTTAAGTTCCCGATTTTGTATTTGCCTGGTTTCATGGCTACGAATTCCCGCAATATCATGGGACTCATATCCAGTAGATAAATTATTATCAATATAGTTTAATATTACCTTTACCTCACATAGCATAACATCTTCATTATTGGTTAAATAAAAAACACCATCTCCGTATTCAATAGTAATGTTTAAATTGGTAGTAGAATCATTATTATAGTTTGTATCTAATAATTTGAACGTATTAATGATGTGATTAAAAGACTCTTGGCATTCTAGTGGTTCCGGGTAAGTAGAATATGTCATCATATATATTTGCCACATCAGGCCAGCATAATCAAAGACGACTAATCTATGTATATATTGCTTTCTGAAATCACTAGGATTTGGTGTTGATGCAAAATAGTTGGCTTCTATTCCTGATACCATGACTTTTTTCATAGTACTGTTATCTACACTCGACCCAGAAAACCATCGATTTATATAATAATTCTTTTCGTTATCATAGTTAGAAGCTGATAACTCATTGACCTTTACATACAGGGAAAGATAAGGCGAATCTTGCTTATAACACCAAAAACCTAATTCAGATTGTCCGGCAATAACAACATCCGGTTCAATATCATAGACGTGTATACCATATGCTATTGGATATTCAAAAGAAAACAAGGGTTGATTGATACGCTTAAGTCTGTAATCATCAGCTTTCATCTCATATGTATAATATTTACTTTGTGGTATTTCTGTTTGGTTCGTGTTCTCGTTTTTACAACCTGGTAAAAATAAAATTAAAATAGACAAAATAAAAGACAATGATAAAGTTACTGAAATTTTATTTTTTACCATCATTGAGTGAGTTCCTTTAAAAAATGAAATATCTACATTCCAAAGGTAGTTAACAATAAAACCATATAGGGTAAGCCATATTCCAAGTTGTTCCCACCTTCTGTAGGATATAGTGGTATACCTGGTTGTGTTATTCTATGGTCTGATGATGATGGATTGTACGAGGGAGATAATATTTTAGTATAAGGAATATGTAATTTATTACAGATTGATCTTGCGTAAATATCAGCTAGATTCTCTTCAAAAACTGAATTTTGTACTCTAAAATCTCTGTTATTATTCAACCCAAAAGCATGCACCATCTCATGTGCCATATTCGCCGTCCATCTTTGACTGCTTTGGTCGATTAAATTGTTATTATTAATTACTATATTCAATCCAATAAAACGATTGCCATCTTCGCTTATTTCAATTATACGTTCAGTTTGCGCTCCTAATATCTCGGTTCGAATTGTTCCATCGGGGTCAACCGTTGTTACTAGGGCACCCAAATCACGGCTGGTAATTGTAATTACTAAATCGGTATTTTCTAACACATCTGTAACAGTATTATCTACTGATCTTATGTTCTCATATATCTGATATTCTTCTGATTCTACAACATCAACTACAGAGTCTGCAATATCCGGCGGGAGGAAAGCGATATACATTGCCGCGCCTCTGGTAAACCTAACATCCAATCCCCCAATTTCAACTATATTTCCGCTTGGGTCTATATACCTAAGAGGATTATTGAAAGTATATGAGTATCTATTGAGACTTTGCGGATTAATAAAGCTCTGGATGACCGTATCCGCGCTGATGAACCTCCCTATGGTAACATCATAGTACCGCGCGCCGTAGTAGTAAAGGCCGGTGGCGTCAAGGCGCTGGCCGGTGAACTTTTTATCGGTTGGCACATTACCCATTATTATCTCGCCAAAGGGCAGGTACTTCATCGTCTCGTCGATTTGTGCGCCGGAGGCATCAGTCATCATGGAAGTGCCGGTCAGATGGTCCAATTAGATTCAACCACCCGTGCTTTTCACAACTTACTTCAGGTCTATAAAATTTTCCCAGCTTCGATGGTGGGCGGTAGAGGACTTGAACCACTGACCTCCGCGATGTCAACGCGGCGCTCTAACCAGCTGAGCTAACCGCCCTTAATACAATTCAATTCTACTAAAAGCCCCTATTAACGTCAACTTATATCGCCTTGAGGATGTATTTTAGTAATCGGATATGTTAAAATCTATGCACGATATTGAAAATCTATTATCAATTTCAGGAGTGGTTTATAATATTGCTGAATAATCTGAAAAGCTACGGGAAGGTATGGATATAACAAATGAGTATTTTTAGAGGTATTGCTACAAGTCTATTAAGCTTTATACTTTTCTTAACCCTGGCCGTTTTCAGTATTGCCTTCATGCTTCAAGGCACTGTACTGAATTATAATTTCGTTTCAGATCAGGTGGATACACTACCGATAGCCGATATCGCCCGTGACTTCGGTGATGAACTTATTACGTCCGAGTTAACTCAAGATATGCCTTTTGCTAAAGATGTGGCTCTAAATGTCCTGGAAAGAGAGGAGCCATGGATAAAAGACCAGCTTAAGGACGCAATGGACGGCGGATATGACTATTTGCTGGGTGATACAGAAACACTGTATATTGTTATTCCGCTTTCAGAATTGAAAGCAGACCTGCAGACTTCACTGTGGGATGAAGCCAGGGTTTATCTCCAGCAGGAGCTTGCCGGGAAGTCCGAGCCGGAAATATCAAGATACCTGCAGGATATAGTAAGCCAGATTCCAAGCGACTTGATGCCTCCTGAACTTGCTACTTTGCCTCGAGACGTGCGTAATCTTGCTGTTGAACAGTATTTAAGAGATTTTGCAGGACTAAATTCCGTTATCGGCCTGCCGCCTGAAATCACTGCCTCGGTGGAGGAAAGTGCCAGGCAGTATTTCGACGCGTTCTTGGAGGATTTCATTGATGAAATTCCGGACACCTATACCATCGATGAAAGTTCTCTTGGCAGCGAGACAATGGATGCGATATCTACAGCAAGGACGGCGGTAGGGTATTTCCAGACCTACTACCCGTGGATGATTGTCCTGATGGTTGTTTTAGCAGCTTTGATTTTCGTAACAAACATGAACATAAGAGCCACCGCTCGGGCTCTAGGGATTAACCTGTGTATTTTCGGGGGGCTCGACCTGATAGGAATAATCGTCGTCAAGGTTGTTAAACCATTCCACTTTATTACGGATGCCTTCGATGTTCCTGATACGCTATCCAGCTGGGCGGAGGGTGTGGCTAATGATGTGACCTCGGTAGCCCTGCCTCTGGCTATCGGTCTGCTGGTGGTGGGTGTGGCTTTACTTGTGGTATCTTTTGTTGTCAAGCCTAAAGCTACTCGGGAGGCTGGCGTGTGAAATATAAAATAACTGCTTTTGCCATGATTTTGCTATTACTGCCGGTCTGCGGCTGCTCTTTCCTGCAAACTACAGAGGGCGTTCCAAGGAAAGCGGAACTGGCCATTCTAAAGCAGGAATTGACCACAGACCAGGATGGCAACGTAGTTCTTTTTGTGTCCGTAAAAAATATCAGCCAGGTAACCGTTGAGCTCGCCGAGGTTAAGATCAGCTTCTATGATTCTCATGACAATATCATCGACAGCTCAACGGATAGCGTCCTGAATCTTGAGCCGGACGATATTTGGGACTTTTATTTCCACTGCCAGGGGTCCTGCCAGGACGTCAAGCGCTACGATATAGAGGTCACGGCGGGGACGAGTACCGGAATACCTTAGACAGATAAATTCAAATATCATTTATTTTTTGCTTAAGCCAATATGTTTTTATATTTCCTCCACAGCCACCAGCCTACCCCTCCCAGTATCAGGGCGGCGATTACCTTAGCCACGGAGCAGTAAATAGCGGCATCGAACCAGAAACCCTCCGGGAAAAGCATTATCAGGTAGTCCGTTGCTGGATTAAGCAGCCACAGGTCGTTGGCGAAGCTGATGATGTGAAACTGCCAGAACAGCCAGTGAAAATCAATAATAGCCGCCAGTCCCAGCGCCACCATCAACGCTATAGAAAGGCCGCTGCCCCACAGGAGCCCCAGCCCCAGTCGTCTTTTGTCTTTCCACCAGAAAAGCATGATGCCAGCAAAAATCAGGACGTAGATACCAGTCCCCATCAATAGCCTGTACACCAGCTGGAATATTGCCTTCACGTCCTTAAGATGCCCCACCTCCCGCTGGTTGAAGACGGTGAAAGGCTGCCCGTCCTTCGTCACGGTGATATTGAAGGTCTTGTCGCCGGAGTTCCAATACCCAATTAGCCCTTGTGCTACCTTCGTCAACTGCGACGGCTCCAGTCCCGTCACCTGGCCGGCTTCATATTTATCGAAGCCGTACTCATAAAGCCAGATGCAGTTGGCGGCCGCGCTGACGCTGGCGGTAAAGAGCATTACTGGCAGGCATAAAACGAACAGCCAATGGGTTATTATTTTTACTATTTTCATCTAAAAATCTGTATAAATCCTGTTACTCTTAGTCTTTTAATAATACTCTAAAAAATGCGTGCTGTGCTATAATAATGAAGAACATTCTCGGGGGGCATCATGTTTACCCATCTCCACGTTCACACCGAATATAGCCTGCTTGACGGGATGTGCTCTATTCCCAAGCTGGTCGCCCGCGCCAAAGAACTCGGCATGGATGCCCTGGCAATAACCGACCACGGCGTAATGTACGGCGTTATCGAGTTCTATCAAGCGGCTAAAGAGGCCGGCATCAAGCCCATTATCGGCTGCGAAATTTACATAGCTCCGGGGAGTCGTTTCAGCAAGAACACCGTCGACAGGAATAATTACCACCTCGTGCTGCTGGCTAAAGACCAGACCGGCTATCAGAACCTTATCCAGCTTACCACAAAGGCCCACTTGGAGGGGTTTTACTATAAACCCAGGGTGGATAAAGAGCTGCTCGAGCAGCATAAAGACGGGCTCATTGCTTTGAGCGCATGCAACTCCGGCGAACTTAGCCAGTTGATACTTGGTGGTCGCTATGAAGATGCCAGGCAAACGGCCCTCTGGTACAAGGAGATTTTTAAAGACTATTATCTGGAAATCATGCGGCACCCCATTCCGGAGCTGGAAGCCGTAAATAAATATCTTGTCGAGATGGGCAAAGAACTCGATATCCCCATCGTCGCCACCAACGACACTCACTACGTAAAGAAAGAAGACGCCTCTGCCCACGATATTTTGCTTTGCATAGGCACGAACGCGACCATTCATGACGACAAGCGTATGAAAATGGCGGGCGACTTTTTCTATCTTAAAAGTCCGGAAGAAATGGCGGAGCTCTATAAAGATATTCCGCAGGCGCTGAAGAATACTGAACATATTGCCGAAATGTGTAACTTGGAAATGGAGTTCGGGCGGCTGCACCTGCCGGAAATCGGTATTCCCGAGGGCAAGACCCCCGACCAGTTTCTGGCCGACCTGTGCTATGAAAACCTGGAAAAGTATTACCCCAACCCCACCCCGGA
>JAFGOC010000020.1 GCA_016926705.1 Dehalococcoidales bacterium
CAGGTGCTCTTTGTCATAACTGGCCGTGTAAGACCCATGGGTGATGGTACGGGTGACCGTTACATAACCATCGTCCCACTGCGTGAAGACATACCTGGTGCCGCTGCCCGGGTCTACCAGCTGGGGCACGCTTATGGTGTGTGAAACACCCGGTATCCATATCATCGGCGCCGGGGCCGACGTGTAATCCGTGCCGTCCAATGTCAGTACCGTCGTGCCAAAGGGAAGAGCCATATTGATATCAAAAGCGAATTTCGCCAGTAGTGCCAGCCACCCGGAATAACGGTCATCAAGTACAGGTTGCTGTTGATATGGTGGATAATTGTCATCTACATAATCTGTGGTTAGTGGAGATGCGTATTCAAATATTTCCTCGGCAGAGAGTTCGTAGTCATGATTGGTATCAACCGTATTAAAATTGGCCAATGCTTCTAAAAGATAGTAGCCAAACACTGAATTCCCTAGTGAATAACTCGCCCAGCCGAATTCATCGCACTGAGCCCCCATTATAACAATCCATCCGTGTTTTGTAAGATTACTCTGAAAACAGCCGGCATGACAGGTATTCACGATAATAACAGTTTTTTCCGCCTGCACCGGCTGAAAAGCATCAGCCAACTCCGAAGATAACATAACGCTACTCATTAAGTTTGACGTGTCATAAGGGCAAAAATACCCACCCAGATCATCAGAACCGTGGCCTGCAAAATAAAACAATATGGTGTCTTCAGGGCCGGCGTTATCGGCCAGCCAGTCGATAGCATCGAGGATATTTGCTTTAGTCCCCTGTGAATTGGTCAACGTCATGATATGGTCCGAACCCCAGACAGGACTGAATATATCTCTAAATTCCCGAGCATCATCAGCAGCAAATACTGCAGGGTTAATATACTTGTATTCAGCCACTCCCACGAAGACCGCCCAGCATTCCGTAATCGTATCGGCCCGGGCCGACGCTACCGGCAGGGCAAAGTTAACAACCAGGAATAAAACAAGTGCCAGGAACAGGGAAATTGAGACTCTTGAGAATGATTTTTTCATAATATGCACCTCTTTAAAACAAAATTATCTGTCTCTATACTGGTTATTTCATAATAACCAAAGCAACCAATCTTTATAAAACCTTGAATATTTACTTACTTTAAGCTTAGAGGTAATCGAAGCAATCGGAATATCATTTAATTGCAATTTAAAGTTAGCAGACCCTGCTTTGCCGGAGGCAGGGTCTGCCATTAATTCCTTCTTTAATTATCTATTAAGAAGTACCGCTTATCCTGAATGTCAGAGAAACCGTAGCGGCTAAATCTATCCTGTCGCCGTCCTTGAGTTCCTGTTTGCCTTTTCCTGAAATATCCGCACCATTTACTTTGGTACCGTTAGCACTTTGCAGGTCTTCTATGAAATATTTCCCTGCTTCCATTGTTATGCGACAATGATGACTGGAGACGTAATTCAGTGCATCAGTTGAGGCTACATTGGTGAAGTCATCCCGTCCGATATCCCTTGACGTCTCGGTAAGCTGGATTTCACTATTATCCGCGAGGGTGAGTTTGCCGCGCGCCACTCGCACTGTCGGGGGAGTCGGCTCTTGAGGCGGTGCCAGAGGAGTCGCTGCTGGAGGCGCTTCAGCCTCTACCGGGGGTGTTGGTGCGGCAGCCTCCGGTGGCGGTTCAGGCGCGGGTGATGGAGGTGGTTCAGGCGCAGGGGCCGCAGGGGGCGGTGTTGGTGCCGGTGCTACCGGAGGCGGTGCGGGCGCAGGGGCCGGTGGAACATAGGGTGAAACCGGTACACCTCGAGCAGCGGAGGCCCTCCGTCTCAAGAGGAAAACAGTAACAGCTACTCCAGCCAAGACCACTATCCCACCGATAACTATATAGAGGTACATAGAATCCGTATGCCAGTTAGCGGTGACAACCTTAGGTGAATTCATCACCACCGACGAGTCGGCATTTTTATCATCAAGGTCGCCGCTCCAGCCATCAAACACCTGGCGGACTATCGCGCCCTGCACCGGCTCCACAGAAAGAGATGCTTGTTCACCTTCATCATACCATCCAGCGCCTTCCGGCTCGCCGTATTCGGAGCTTATCGTCAGCAGGTACTCGTTCCGCCAATTGGCAGTAACTATTTTCGGTTCGTTCATCTCTAATGATGCCGTCGGCAAAGTCCCTGTATAATCACCACTCCAATCAGTGAAGTAGTGCTTGCTATCCGAAGATTCAACGAAATCCGTTACGGAAAAGCTGGCCGACGTCCCTTCTCTATACCAGCCGGCGCCGCTAGGTGAGCCATATGCTGAATTGAGCGTCAGCAGGTACTCATGCCTCCAGTTGGCAGTTACTGTTTTGGGACTATTCATCGATAGTGAGGCGGAAGGTGAATTGCCTGTATAATCACCACTCCAATTGGTGAAATAATGCCTGGTATCCGCTGATTCTATGTAATCCGGCGCAGAAAAACTGGCTGTATTGCCTGCTTTATACCAACCGGCCCCCTGTGTATCGCCGTAAGAAGACATTACGCTAAGCAGATATTCCTTATCGTAATTGGCGGTGTAAGAACCCTTTGTAACAACCTTCGTGATTGCATCATCGCCATCACTCCATGAACTAAAGATATATCTTGTTGTGCTGCCCTGACTAACATTCGGGGGTACGGAGATGGTATGCGAACCACCGGGCACCCATAACATTGTATCCGGCATCGAAGTATAAGACTGACCATCTATTGTCAGCAACGTCGTGCCGGACGGAAGCGAAATGCTGGTATGGAAAGAGAATTTCGAGAGCAACGCCAGCTCCCCGGTACACCCGTCTTCCATGACTGGATGCGCACTGGGTATTTGTGAGTCACAATATTCATAAACTTCTTCAGCGGAGAGTCCGCTATCATCGTTATAATACACGTTGTTGACGCCTCCAAATGCATCGACGACATGTTTCGGGAAATCGGCATCAGGCAAGGTCGTGCTTGCAGCGCATGCCATCAAGACTACTCGTCCGTCCCTTGCCATATTACTGAATTTCCCGGCACACCCCGCATCTATGATAATGAAAGCATTATCCGACTGTAGCGGACTGAATTCATTTTCAAGCTGGGTAGCGGTTATTATTCTATTCCAATCCCAAACATTCTGAAGAATATCAGACCCCAAAAGTACTCCTTCTGATGAAAAACCGTAGAAATTTGACATATAAAAGAATAATGCAATGTCATTGGCGTCAGCGTTACTCACAAGCCAATCGATTTGATATATAATTTCTGACCTCGTTGCCAATGCGTCTTTGCACAATCTCACATGGTCATAACCACAAACAGGACGCAATAATTGGGCTAAATCATCTGCG
This sequence comes from Dehalococcoidales bacterium, assembly GCA_016926705.1. GTDB lineage: Bacteria > Chloroflexota > Dehalococcoidia > Dehalococcoidales > RBG-16-60-22 > RBG-13-51-18. Next base: position 3,348 of record JAFGOC010000020.1, read on the forward strand.
GTATCTTCTTGAATGCCATAAGAAGGCGTTGCGTCGATAATAACCGCCCAGAATTCCGGAGCGGAGTCGGCTTGTGCCGTTTTCACCGGCAGTGCAAACATCGTTCCTATGACTAGGATAAGGGACAGGAAAACGGCAATGGTAGCTTTAGATAACAATTTTTTCATTCTACACACCCCTTTGCTTTTTCAGCATCTTCATTACTATATCTTCTTACAGTTTCTTTGAACCATTCATAGTCGAAGATCGCAAGACGCACTCATTCTAATTATGTAATCTATCATTGTCAAGTATTAGCGTAGAAAGCGATAAAAGAAGCCGGAAGGGCTTCGGGTATATGCTGACTGATTTGACCTATGATATGGTAATGCGCCAAGTTTAGTACCGCTACTTCTGTCATGTTATAAAGTGAATTTCGCGGCTTCCCAGGAAGGGTACTTCGTTACGTAAGTAGAACGCTTTATATATTGAAAATAGCAGTAAAAAGGAGTATCGTTTAATGTAATGTACAAAAAATTACCCATAATCATCACCATTACCCTGTGCCTGCTACTTGGTTTGTACAGCTTTATGGGACTACCGCCGGGAACAGCAGCAGCCGATGATATCGATACCAGTACCGACCCTGAAGGTCAGACGGCTAACTTCATCGTCTCCAATCTCGTTATCATCCCAAACATAGTTGAGCCTTCGCAAATAGTAAGCATATCTGTCGACGTAACCAATAACGGGGTCGTTACAGGTGAATATGTCCTCACCCTGCAAGTCAATGACGCCACAGAAGGTGCGATGACGGTCACACTAGAGCCCGGGGTCACGGAAACCTTCACCTTTACCCTGACCGGCCAACCCGCCGGGCATTATACAGTTTATGTGAACGGACTCACCGGAAGCTATGAAGTAACCGAACCACCTCCCCCGATAACGGAGACCACGACACCACCACCGACGACAAAAATCATTACCCAGACCACGACCGATAACCATTCTTCTTCCACTATCATACTGGAAGGGCCACCCTCTGAAGAAGAGCCACTAAGCTGGTGGCTTATCACCATTATCGTCGTGGGCGGACTGGCGATAATACTGGTGACCTGGAGGCTGGTCCGCAGGGCCGGCCAACATACCATGCAGTAAGCCTCGGATATTCACAACGTTCATTTAATATGTCAGTAGAGCGCTATTTTCCATTCGTGACGATATAACCTATAATAAAAACATAACATGAATACCGGCAATTCCCCCAAGCCTAAAGACCGCAGTTTCTGGCATTATCTATTCAATGCCGATTCCATCGCCGTTATCGGGGCAAAAGAGACCCCAGGGACGTGGGGGCACGACGCGATGAGAGCGTCCGTGGAGTCGGCCAAAGGCAAAGCAGGCCGCAAGGTCTACGCGGTCAACCCCAACGAGAAGAAGGTGCTGGGGATAAAATCCTATAAAAGTATCTTAGATATACCTGGTCCTGTAGAATTAGCGGTCATCGTGGTGCCGGCCCCGGTAGTACCGGAGGTATTCCGACAATGCGCCGAGAAAAAGGTGAAGGCTGCGGCGATTATTTCCGCGGGGTTCGCCGAGGTGGACGGCGACGGCGCCAGGCTGCAGGAAGAAATTGAAGCTATCGCCCGGGAGAGCGGTATACGCTTCGTCGGGCCAAACTGCATCGGCCACTCCAATATGCACTCTCGGGTTGCCAGCGTGGGCTTCGCCGATAGAATCCCGGCCGGCCCCATGGCGCTGTTAAGCCAGAGCGGCACGCTGGGCGCCAGCATCATGCAGATTGCCGCGAGCCGGGGCATCGGGCTTAGCAAGTTCGTCAGCACGGGCAACGAGGCAGACCTGCACCTGGAAGACTACCTGGAATACCTGGCAGACGACAAAGACACGCAAATCATCGGGCTGTATATCGAGGGGCTAAGGGAGGGGAGGCGCTTCTTTAACCTGGCTAAAGAGATAACGAAGCATAAGCCGATTGTCGCGGTGAAGTCCGGCACCACGGAAGCGGCGGCCAAGGCAGCCAAATCCCACACCGGGACGCTGGCAGGCTCCGATGCGGTCTATTCGGCGGCTTTCAAACAGGCAGGGATAATCAGGGCGGAGGACGAAGAAGAACTCTGCGATACAGCATTGTGCCTGTGCAATCTACCCCTGCCGCGAGGCAACAGGGTGGCGATACTCACGATGGGCGGCGGTTTCGGGGTGGTGACCGCCGAAGTCTGCGAGAAGGAAGGCCTGGAAATAACCGAACTCGAAGCGCAGACATTAAGGAAAATGAAGGCCGTCCTGCCGCCGCGATGGACGCCTGGCAATCCGGTCGACCTCGTGGGGATACGACCGGCGGGCAAAGATAACCCAGGCGATACATGCCTGCAATTGCTGCTGGAAGACAAAAACGTCGATGCTATTATATCGCTGGTGCCGCCGATGATGTTCCCTCCCCAGATGATGGCACAGGCAAGCCCGACGGAACTCAAGGCGATACAGCGGGACATCGAGAGAAACCAGGCGAAGCTTTACCGGCAGCTTATAGAATACGGTAAACCGCTGGTATACATCCGCAGAATAACCATTTCCCTTCCTAAGGAACTATGGGACATTGCCGCACGTCCGAAGGCAATGATACCCGAGTACAATCATCCGCGCCGCGCCGCGAGAGTGCTACGTTCTCTGGCGGGATACCGGAAATACCTGGAAAGCCGGTGACTACGGCGGGTTTCTCCGACCGTTGATTTTCGATTTGTTTTATTCGTTTTTTGAAAAATTTTTTTTATTACTTTAACTATAAATCGTAGCTGATTTGTTTATCTATTTTTTAGAGTTATGTCTAATCGTTATGTCAAATATCCTAACGGGTATTTCCTTCGACTATTAAGTATAACCCTATAAAACAATCATTTTCAACCGATTGATGTCGCGATTTGCCGTTTGATATTTGCTACTCCACTACTTCACATATGCCTAATCCCCAAGATAGAACCTGTCAAAAATAGAAAACGGTTGCCCACCAGATGATAAAAAGTGTTATAATCGTTTAAAACATAAAGTCCGTAAAGATGCCGGAGGTGTCGGATGAACATACTGGTCACGGGCGGCAGCGGGCTCTTCGGGAGGAAGACGGTACTGTACCTGCTTAACGACCCGGAAGTCAAAACGGTAGTATCCATGGACCTGACGCCGCCAAAAGAATGGTTAATGAAATCAATCGGGGAAAATATCAAGAAATTCCGCTTCGTGCAGGGGAATGTGGCGGAATTCGACGACATACTGAACGCCATAAAAACGTATAAAATCGACAGGCTCATCAACTGGGCATTTATCATGGTAACGGAAACCCAGGGCGAGCCGCGCCTGATAACAAAGGTAAACATTTTAGGCATGAGCAACGCCTTCGAGGCGGCGAAAATCATGGGCGTGAAGCGCGTGGTATACGCCAGCTCGGAGACGGTTTACGGGCCGCAGGCGATGTACGGCATGAGAGAAGTGACCGAAGACGACCAGACCAACCCTACCCACTCCTATGCCGTAAGCAAACTATACGCCGAGATATTAGCCAGCCAGTACCGGAGGCTTTACGGGATGAGCATCACGGGGGTCAGGCCGACAATCGGGTACGGTCACGGGGGGAGGTCACCGGCGCAATACTGGTCGGACATGCCGTCGTTTTGCGCGGCGGGCAAACCATTTTCCATGGAGGGGGACGGGAGGGAGCTGGCATCGCTGGTAGCGGCGGACGACCTGGCGGAGTTCACCAGAATGCTGATAAAAGCGCCGTCAGCGCCACACCCGGTGTATAACGTTGGCGGGCCGCCGCAGAGTCCGCGGGACCTGGCGATGGTGGTAAAAAAATATATACCGGACGCCAAGATAACTTTCGGGAAAAAGTCGATGATGGACAAGGAGGGCAAGACCGGGCTGCCTTGGCTGGTAAGCGGGAAACGGGCGAAAAGGGACTTTAAGTTTACCTGTATGCCGATGGAGAGGGCGGTGTTGATACATATCAACGATGCCCGGCTGGAAGCCGGGATGAAGCCTCTAAAGGGTAGGAAAAGGCAAAAAGATGACGAAAAAATCATCAGCGCCAGAGGGGGGAAATAAAATTCCCCCCTTTTTTTATATCTTTTTTTCAGTATGTTTTGCCCGTACAGACAAAACCTGAAGAAAGGAGGTGATGAATTAATAAGCACATGCAAACGAGGTCATCAAAGGGTACAAAAAGACCAGAAAGGAGGCGAAAATGAAAACCAAATCATTACTACTATCATTTCTCATATTATCGACTATATTATTAATGGCTTACCAGGGCGATATATTTGCGCCGCCGAAAGCAAAAGCGATGGATGTTACAGTATTCGAGAATAATACCGGAAAGATACAAAGCTATACATATATCTCAAAGACAAGATGGGCGGCGCAGACATTCACGCCGGAAATATCTCATATCATAAAATCGGTTAAAGTAAGGATAAAAAAATGCTATCCCATAAAACCATATGTATATGTCAGAATATGTCCGGTCGATCTTCAATACTATGAACCATTGGTCGATGAGGTGCTGGCATCCGGCAGCCATAAATTTACTTCCAGCAGCACATACAGCGGCTGGCTAGAAATCGGTCTGGGAGAAGGCAGCCTGCTCCAAGCCGGTGTCACCTATGCGATAGTAATTTACACTTCAGACCCGGGAGTAAATCTATTTTACTGGTACAGGTCAAGCGACCTGTATTACGGCGGCGTATACCGCGTATCCAGCGACTCCGGCGAGACATGGAGCGGGTCCATACAAGACATGCTCTTCGAGGAATGGGGAATATTGCCGGCACAAGAGGCGCAAAAAATTGAATATTACGAAAATAAAGCCGGTCCCGGCGCAATATGCAACGAGCCCTTCCAGGTGGGCCAGACCTTTATACCACAAAAAAGGCACGTGTTAAGCAGACTTTACCTGCACGGTTATGTACCTTTCGAATACGAGGCCCAATTCACCGTGAAAATCATGGCAACCAGCGGAGGTCTGCCCAGCGGCGCACCCCTGGCAACGGCATCCGTTCCGTACGAACTGCTGCCATTGCCGGGAGAGGAATGGTGGATATCGATCGAAATACCTCAAGAGCCAGAACTCCAGGCCGGGGTCATGTACGCGATAGTAGTAAGCCATACCGCGAGCGAACCCTTCGGATACAGGTGGACTACGGACTTCGATGACGTGGGAGCCGATTATCCGCTCGGGACGATGGTAAGGAGCAACGACGGAGGCATTAGCTGGATGACCCACGAGCTGTACGACTGCTGTTTCCAGGAATGGGGGTATCCTCTGGAACAATAACATGAAACACCGTGGGCAAAGGGGAGGCAGTAAAGAACAGACTGCCTCCCCCCAGCCATGGCGCAAGAAATATTATTTTTTCTTGTGCGAGCCGGTATACATATGAGAAGGCCCGGCGGTAAAGACCAAGGTGGGCGTCTCGATATCATGAAATTCCCACGGACAGTGCATCATATGCGCCGGGATACAGACCAGGGTACTCTTCGTCGTGGCGTGCGTTTCATCGCCGAGCACAATCGACATCTCGCCGCCAAGGTCGTGCGGCTTCGAGGCGTCGGCTCCAGCCATGGCAATGAGCTCCGGCCAGTCGTGGTCGTGCACCTTTGCCGGCGCGGCACCGGTGCCTTTGAATATCCAGACAAAGTCGACGTAAAACGCGCCCGGGACTCTATCTGCTTCAATATGCATGATGCGGGCCCCTTTAAGATTGGGGTTCGGCGGTGGAGGCGGGGGCGCATTTTTATCCGCAGCGACGGTAAAACTCTTATAGAGTTCGTCCACGATGGTATATTTCTTTTTCCGGGCAGGCCCGGCGACCTGCGGAACTAAGGTCCGGGAGTATTTGCCGGTGATGGCGACAGTGAGGAAAAACACCGGGCGGGTTATCCGATTAAAGAGTATCGGTCCGTGGACGACGCCCGCCGGCACGAAGATGATACTGTTGCGCCTGATAGCCTCTTTATTACCATCCAGCCAGACGGTGATTTCAGCACCAAAATCCTGCGGGTCATCGATATGGCCGCCGGCGAAGCAGAGCACATGGTCGAAATCATGTTTGTGCGGAACACCGACAGGCTCTTTAGACACACCGCTCCATAGCCACATGCCGTCAACGAAGAAGAATCCTTTTTGAGCGCTTTCATCCGCAGTCAGGACGTGGGTCGTTTTCACGCCGGGTACAGGGTCTTTTGCTTTGGCCCCATCTTTACCCTGCAACTCAAGGGGGAAGGGGCCGGGTTTTTGCACCAAGCAATTTGCGTACTTTAGCTTAGCCATCTTCATTTCCTTTTCTTATTTAGTTTTACTTTTTTAGCGATACATTCCTTAACGGAGACAGCGATATCCTCTGGTCTAAGGCCGAAGTGCTCCTTAAGTTCGTCTTTAGGGGACATTTTACCGGACTGGCTGAACTCGTCCTCAATGCCGATTTTGACCATGGGGGTGGGGAGGTTTTCGGCGAGAACTGCCGCGACGCCGTCGCCCAGGCCGCCAATAACCGTGCCGTTTTCCACGGTAACGATGGCGCCGGTTTTAGCCGCCACCTTTACAATAACTTCATCGTCGAGAGGTTTGAGGGTGCACATATCCAGCAGGCCGACATCAAGTCCGTCCTTCTCCAATATATCCAGCGCACTGACGGCCTCGGTAAGCATGTAGCCAGTGGCAATGATGGTGGCGTCCCTGCCGTCCTTCAGCGAAAAGGCCCTGCCGATATCGAAGGGCAAGTTATCGGCGAAAATTTTAACCGGCGGGGGGCTGGACTCCTGCCTCAAGAGAACGGGACCGACGTACTGGAGCATGGCTTCAGCGGCTTTTTCCGCCTCGACGGCGTCGGCGGGGTTAAGGATAATGAGGTTGGGCAGGACGCGGGTGCTGCCGATGCCTTCCACCGTGTTGTGGGAGATGCCCGGCTCGCCCCAGGCGCCTTCGCGCCCGATGAACTTAACGTTAAAACGGTCGACGAGGATGCTCTGGCGAATCTGGTTGTAGGCCCGGCCGATATCGGCAAAAAGGAAGCTGTTGATGATGGGAATAAAGCCCTCGGCGGCCAGGCCGGCAGCCATGACGGCGGCATTCTGCTCGGCGATGCCGCACTCTATCATGCGGTCGGGGCAGTGCTGCTTGAACCACAACATGCCGGGAAAACCCATATCTTCCAGCACGGCGATAATCCGGGCGTCCCTGGCCGCCGCGGCGGTAATGGCTTTTTCCAGTCCAACCGGGACCATGCTGGGCTTATTTTCTATCTGAACATATTTGTTAAACTTCGCCATATTTCTCTCTCCCTTCCTTGATGCCCCTCACGATGACATCTCCCCTGCCGAGGTGGATATGCTCTCTTTCCCAGGCGGGTATGCCATGCCCCTTGATAGTATGAGCAATGATGCATTTAGGACGGTAATCCCCGTACAGCTTGTTGGCGAGCTCCAAGGCATCTAAAATCTGGCGTATGTCATGCCCGTCGATTTCCGTGACCCACCAGCCGAACGACTTCCACTTCTCTGCCAGCGGTTCGACGTTCATAATTTCATTAGTGGGTCCGTCAAGGGAGAACTTATTATAATCGATGATGGCGATGAGGTTATCCAGCTTGTATTTGGCGGCAAACATGGCGGCCTCCCAGACCATGCCCTCGTGGCACTCGCCGTCGCCGAGGATACAGAACGAGCGATAAAGGGGGTCGAAGCGGACGACGTAACGCTGGAGGAAGCCGCCCTGCCCGACGTTGATGTCTTTGACCACCGACTTCATTTTTTCCGCGAGAGCCATGCCCACGGCGAAGGAGAGCCCCTGCCCGAGCGAGCCGCCGGAGTAATCAATGCCGGGGGTGCACCACCTATCGGCGTGGCCCTGGAACGGCGAGCCAAAGCAGTAGTAGGTCCCCAATGTTTTGCGGGGGTAGACTCCAAGCTCGACGAGGGCGGCGTAAATAGCCTCGCAGCAGTGCGCTTTGGAAAGCACCAGCCTGTCGCGCTCCGGCCAGTCGACATTGTTGGGGTCGAACTTCATATGGTGGAAATACAGGGCCGTAATAAGCTCGATGATAGACATGGTGCCGCCGGCATGCCCCATCTGGGTAGAACCGAAGATATCGAAGCAATCCCGGCGTATCTGGTCCGCCTTTTTCTCCAGGCCTTTGACTAATTTTTCATCATGCGCCATATTTTTTCCGCCCTTCCGTCTTGATAACGACCGTTTTCAGGGTTAGCCTGCTGCCGCAGCGGGGGCATTTATTGTTATAAAACCCCAGCACCGTTTTTTCGGAGGGTATCGCCCGCATGTAGAGTCGGCGCTTGATTTCCTCGCCGAAGTAGAGCAGCATATCACATTTGCCGCAGTTGATTTTTTCCGTCATAGAGGCCTCACTTTCTTTTTGAGTTTACAGTTTACAGTAGACAGTTAACAGTTCCCCACCCCACCACTTAGATTCCAGCCTACGCTGGAATGACAAAAGGAGTTAGGGCTGAATAAGGATTTTTATAGATTTACCTGCTTTATGCAGTGCAAAGGCTTTTTGAATATTCTTAAGAAGAATGATATCAGTAATGAGAGGTTTTAGTTCAAGTTTGGGTAGCATGGCAAGGGCGCGGGGAAACGAATAAGGGGACACGAAGGTAGAGGTAATGGTGAGTTCCCTGGCGTACATAAGAAAAGGCGGAACACCGATTTCAACGTCTTTGCCATAGACGGCCGCCCAGAGAATGGTGCCGCAGTTATCCGCCAGATTAACGCACCTTTTAGCGGCGGCGACGCTCCCGCTGGCGTCGATGACGGTATTGAAGCCGCGGCCATCGGTGAGTTTCCTGCCGATTTCCTCAAGGTTTTCATTAAAGGGGTCGACGACAACGTCGGCGCCCAGTTTTTTAGCTAATTCACGCTTTTCGGGAACAGGTTCGGAAAGGAGAGTCTTAGCCGCACCGGCTTTTAACGCCATTTCAAGGCACAGCAAGCCGATGGGGCCGCCGCCGCAAATGGCAACACTGCCGCCCGTCTTTATTCCAGCCCGGTCGATAGCATGGACAGCCACAGAGACCGGCTCCAGCAGAGCGGCGATATCAAAGGGTATATCATCAGCGAGTGGGTAAATAGCGCTTTCCGGGTAGACGGCGTACTCCGCGAAACAGCCGGTGGCGCCGGAGCCCTCCCGGCAGTAATGCTCCATTCCGTTCTGGCAGTAGTAGCAGGCGCCGCAGGAGCCGCGGAAGTTCATCGCCACACGCTGCCCCACCTTATATTTGTCTTTCCTGATATTACTGCCGATTTCCGCAATAGTGCCGGAGGCTTCGTGGCCGAGGATGCGGGGCTGTTTGTAGGCTTCCGGGGGCATGAGGCCGAAACGCTGCTCCAAATTCTCGGGGTCGGTGCCGCAGAGTCCGGCATAAACGATTTTAACCTTTACCTGGTCTGGGCCGGTTATCGGGTCGGGTACTTCTTCCATTTGAATAACACCGGCTTCACGGGTGACGGCGGCTTTCATGGCTTATCCTCCTGATTATTTTATTTTTATTAAACATCATTTCCCGGACGGCGGGGCACCGATTTTACGGAACTCGATGGCGACGCCGCCGACGGGGGCGGGGTCGGAGTAAAGGAACCCGCCACCACCCTCCTCGCGGGCAATCGTCCAGATGCCGATGCCATTTTTCTTAAAATTTTCGATTTCAGCATCGAGGTCGTCCGTTAAAAAGCCGATATGGTGGAGTCCCTCCCCGGTCTCGTCCAGCGATTCCTTAAGCGCCTGGGGGCCCTCGGTCGGCTCCAGGAGCTCAAGCTCCGTATCACCCATTTTAGCAAAGCTGATGGTTGTCTTCCACTGCGCCGGCCTGCCGTGCAGCTCGCCTTTGAATGGGATGGTAAAGGTCTTTTTACCTCCGCCTACGTCAAACGGCCCGATGCCGATTTTTTCCAGGAAGGCGATGGCCTTATTAATATCTTTCACCACCACACCCACATGGCCCAGTTTGCTAAAATCAGATATTCCGTATATCTTTTTATCCATTTAGTCTCCTTTATAGTCAGAATTCCTGTCCTATTGTTGCCTCACCCCCGTATCAAGTACGGGGCAGGCTCTGCCCTCTCCAAACGGGGGGAAAAGAATGATGGGAGAAATCCCCCTCTTATCCCCCTTTTGCAAAGGGGGAAGATGACCTATTTCAATCCAGGCATGATAACACCTTTGATATAGCCGGGCGTGCGGTTGAGGTTATCCTGGAAGGCTTTATCGATGTCCTCAAGTTTATACTTATGCGTGACCAGTTTATCCATGGGGAAGACGCCGTTTTTCACCGCCCACATGGCGCGGGCAAGCTCGCTCTGGTAGTCCGTGGACATGCCGATGCCCTGCGGGCTGTAGATGATGGGGCACTTTATCCAGTCGAACAGCTCGTAAGTGTCCGGGGTCTGGTGCCAGCCTACCATGATGATTTTAGCGCGGTTGGTCTTGATGACCTCTCCGACCATCTTTACGCCCGGCGGGTGGCCGACAACCTCGATGGCGACGTCCACGCCCCGGCCGCCGGTGATTTTCATCACCTCTTCAGTAACATTCACTTTGGCGGGGTTGAGGGTAACGGTGGCGCCCAGCTCCTTTGCCAGTTTGAGCCGGCCGTCATCAAGGTCGGCGACGATGTACTCCCTGATTTTGGGGTGCGCCACCCCGGCGATGATGCCGAGTCCCATAAAGCCGCCGCCCACCTGAAAAACGAAGTCGCCGAACTCCGGCGTTGCCGTGCGTGTTATGGATACAATGCTCATCATCGGCTCGCCAAGGGCGTGCTCAAAAGGGACACCATCGGGGATTTTTTCGATTACCGAGCCGTGTCCGCGGGCAAGCTTATCCGTGGGATTGCAGGCAGTATATTCGGCATAGCAGTCGGCCGGCCAGAAGCCCGTAATACGGTCGCCGACCTTAAATCCCTTAACATTTTTGCCGACCTCTACCACCGTGCCCGCCGGCTCATGGCCCGCGCGACGGGGGAAGGGGTTAAGCTTTTTCATCGCCTCGCTCTGGGAGTCCAGATATCCCGGCATATCCGAGGAGCAGACGCCGCAGGCCTCGATTTTCACCAGCATTTCGTCGGGGGTGATTTTAGGGGCGGGGATATCCATTATTTCAAACCTGCGGGGGGCGACGATGAAGGCGGCTTTCATGGGCGGTGTCCTCCTTTCAGCGAGAGGCTGGAAAATATTGTACTCCTTATACCCGCATGTGTTCAATTTTTAGTGATTTTTAGACCATCACCTACAGCCTAGTTAAACTCACCCCCTTTATCCCCCTCTCAAACACAATTTTTTTCAGGATACCATCTTGAATATGTTTGAGAGGGGGAGTTATTGTTGAGAGGGGCTTGCGCCCCTCTCCGCAAGCTACTCCTCTATGAGTACAGATAAACCGGATAAAAAGCAGCAATCATCAGCAGCTGAATAAAAATAATATCGAATATATTGTGCCTTGACATGTATCAACCCGTTTACCTATCCTTTAGATAGAACGAGTAATTTACTGGAGATTCTTTTGAAAAAGTCCGCGGAAAAAGAAATATACCAGATAGATATACCTGTAGAAGTCGATGTGGCGTGGGTGTTAAAGTGGATGCACCCGGGCAGGACCAGCGCACGGGTGGAAGAAATAGCGCGGGAACTGGTAGAAGAAGCGCGTAAAATAGCCCGTCCCAGGGCAGTTTACAGGATATCACATCCCCGTGTAATCGACAAAGCCACCACAGAAATCGACGGGGTTGTCTTTAAGAGCAAGGTATTGAGCAAACTCCTGACCGGTCCGGATACAATAATACCTTATATAGCCACCATCGGCAAAGAGCTGGACGCGCTAAACGCAGAGCGCGGCGAGATGATGAAGGGCATCTGCCTGGAAGTTATCAAAACGCTGGTGCTGGGCAGCGCCTCCGAATACCTTACGGAGTACGTTAAGAAGAAATATAATATGCCCCGGATAGCCCGTATGAACCCGGGGTCGCTGGAGGACTGGCCGATAACGGAGCAGCGTGCCTTCCTTAGCCTTTTCGATGATGTAGAAAAGCGAATCGGGGTAACACTATCTTCCGGCGGTGTCTTGAAGCCAACGAAGTCGGTTTCCAGTATCATCTTCCCCAACGAGAGCGGTTTTGTTACCTGCCAGATATGCCCCAAGCCGGACTGTCCCACGAGAAGGGCCAAATACAACCCCGAGCTGCACAAGCAATACCTGGCGTAAAAGTAAATCAGTGGTCATCCCAGCTATTCACGACGTGGCTTTGTTGAAACCTGCCAGCCGCCATCAACAGGAATCACCGCGCCGGTTATGTAGCCGGATTCCTCCGAAGCCAGGAAAAGCGCAGCCCTGGCAATGTCCTCCGGTTCGGCAAGTCTGCCCAGCGGGACCTCGAGAGATAGCTGCCGAGCTGCCTGCGGACTATCCCAAATATTCCGGTTAAAATCCGTTTTTACTATCCCCGGAGCCAGGGCATTGACCCTTATATTGTAGCCTGCTAATTCCAGAGCCAGCTGGCGAGTGAGCATGATAATGCCCGCTTTGGAGATAGAATAAGCACCAGCCCCGGTGCCCGGATTCAAGCCCACCTGCGACGACATATTAATGATATTGCCGCTTTTACTTTCAGCCATCACCCGTCCGACCGCCTGGCAGCACAGATAGGTGCCTTTAAGATTGACATCAATTACTCTGTCCCAATTGCCTTCCGGGCATTCGAGAAGAGTCTGTCCCGGGAGCCATACGCCAGCGCAATTCACAAGAATATCAATTTTACGGAAACGCTTAACGGCAAGTTTTACCATTTTCTCCACTTGAGTTTTGCTGGAGATATCCGCCTGAAGAGATAAACACTTTCGGCCGATTTTCTTAATCTCTTCAGCCAGCGCATCGAGCTTACCATCGTCGAAAACGATATCGACGATCACCAGGTCGGCGCCGGCACGAGCAAAAGCCAGGGCAATAGCCCGACCAATACCCTGCCGACCGCCGGTCACGACAGCAGTCTTGCCCCTCAAACGCTCATCTTTCATATACTAGCCTTCTTTCATCGATTTTCAAGAAGATTTTTCAGGCATTATAAGAAATTGCGAGACTACGGTCAAATGCCAAGCGTAAACCAAAGCAACTTACCTCACGAGTCAACTTGAATATCCGCGGCAACAATTTTATTATAGGAGAAAGCGTCCTCAATTTTCCCCTACAAAGGAGGCAGCGATGAGCCCTGTTACCAGAGATTTTTCCGTGCTGAATAAGTTCAAATTCGAGAGGAAACCCGTGGGTGTGCAGTTCACGGCCGTCAAACCCAAGGGAATTAAAAGGATAGCCAAAGAGCTGAATTTCTGCGAAATGATAAAGGAAGCGCAGGAAGGTAATGCCTTTTACGTGGGGCCGGACGACTGGGTATGTGTGGGGGTTGAACAGGCGATACTGGGCATGAAGGACGTGGAGACGATACTCGTCAGCGGGATGCTGGGCGGAGAAGACAAGCTATTCGCCAGTGCCAGTGCCTGCCGCGCCATGTACCAGCACCTGCCGCACCTGCCGAAGAACTCGGTGCAGTACGTGGTCTTCGCGCCGGTGGACAAACTTAGCTTCGACCCGGATGTTCTAGTAATCACGGCTAACATCAACCAGGCAGCGACAATATTGAGGTCGGTCACCTATTCCACGGGGGAGCCGTTCGCCAGCAAGGCGTTGCCGGTGGTCGCCTGCGCCTGGATTTACATCTACCCGGTCGTCAGCGGCGAAATCAACTATTACATCACCGGACTGGGACAGGGCATGCAGCAGCTGAATATCTTCCCGCCGGGGCTGTTCCTGATATCGGTGCCGTTCCAGCGCATACCGACGATGCTGGAGAACCTGAAGGAAATGGAATACGACCCCGAGCTGAAGCCGGGCCCCGGAGGGCCGGCCCACCGCAAGCGGGTCAACAAACTGATGGAAGCCCTGCGGAAGAAGATAAAAGAATAGTACTAATTAGCGACGTTACTACGAGAGGAGCGATAATGGCAGAGTCCAAGTACGGGAAATACGTGGCGACCATTCCATTCCACAAGACGCCGGCGGGCCCTTTATTCTCCGTGGGGGCAAAGGAAATGGGGGGACTAAAGCTCCATGTCATCTATGCCTGCGGGTATAACACCGGCATCACGGGCATGTCACGCAAGCCGCATGTACATAAATACGACGAGGCAGTTTTTTTCATCGGGACAGACCCGCACCACCTGGACGAGCTGGGCGCGGAGGTGGAAATATCCATCGGGGAAGAGGGCAAGGAGGAAAAACACACCTTCGATAAACCAACGGTATTAATCGCCCCGGCGGGGCTTTATCACTGCCCGATTGTCACCAAGAGACTGGACAAGCCCTACGTCTGCATGGCGGTATCGCTGACCGGCGAGCGTGAGGATTAAGCTCCGATATAAAATAAATTACAGGAGGACATACAGAATATGGACCTGAAAGGAAAAACAGCACTGATTACCGGAGGAGGCGCCGGTCTCGGTGTTGCCATAACAAAGCGTTTTATCAAGGACGGCGCCAGAGTATGCATATCGGGTCGGAGGCGTGAAAAACTGGAAGAAACAGCCGCGACCCTGCCCAAGGGTTCGGTACTCACCTGCCCGGGGGACGTCAGCAAAGAGGCCGATGTGAAAAGAATGGTGAAGAAGACGCTGGAGTTCAACGGGAAAATCGACGTGCTGGTGAACAACGCCGCCCACGATGTAAAGGGCAACATTACCGACCTCAAGCCGGACGACTGGCGGCTGGTTATCGATATCGACCTGACCGGGCCTTTTCTGCTGATGCGCGAGGTGCTGCCGCTGATGATAAAAGCAAAAAAGGGCTCGATAATCAATATAGCTTCGCTGGGCGGGATGCGCTGTCTACCAATCTGCCCGGCATACTGCACCGCCAAAGCGGGGCTGATAATGCTGACGCAGCAGGCGGCGCTGGACTACGGCAAGTATAATATACGCGTGAACGCGGTTTGCCCGGGAGGCATCGACACGGAGCTGCTCGACGAGATGATATTACCGCTGGCTGAGAAGCTGGGGACGAATAAACAGGGCGCGCTGGACTACTTTTCCAAGGACGTGCCGCTAAAACGGGTATCCAAGCCCGAAGAAATTACCGGCATCTGCAGCTACCTTGCCAGCGACGAATCTTCATTTATGACCGGCTCGGCGCTGCTTATCGACGGCGGCTCGGCGGTGGTTGATGTGTCCGGGGCGGCGGTAAGTAACGCGGGGCTGTGACAGGAAATAATAGTAGTTACCGGCTTATGTATTAGTCGTCGCGGCTTTCGACTTTTCCATAATCAGGTGCACCGCTTCACATCCGTGCATTGTGACAGTACCTTTTTGCCGAAATCCCGCCTCGATGAACGCATGAATGGAAGCAGTATTTTCACTTTTAACGTAGGCGTTGACAATCTTTATCCCGGTGTCTGTAAATAACTTTTGAGTCGCTTCCCGTATGCCTGCCGAGCCATACCACCGTCCGCGTTCCTTAGAGTCGATACTGATGTTAATATCCGCCTCGACTCCATGTAAATCAAAGCGTACCTGTCCAACAGGAATATCGTTATCATCCAACACAATGCAATGAATACACTCGGGACTTTCGAGCTTTTCTTTAAACCAGCGTAGATGCTCTTCCCATGATATTTTCTGGGTTGAGAAAGACATAGCCCTGACAGTTTTATCGTTTGCCCATTCCCAGAGCAGCCGACAATCATCCGAATCAACCGGTCTTAGTTTCAATTTTCCACCGATAATATGTCCGATAACCCGATTATTCCCCCCACCGTCCACCAATTTACCAGCTTTTTGAGAGAGCTTGAATAAACCTTTTACATCTTTCAAGACGGACGCCAGTTTATCAGCCAATTCGGGGTACTGGATATTATCCGCCGGTCCCAAGCTGATAGCGGCTTTATTTTCATGCAAATATGCAGCAACCCCGACTTGATTTTCAGCCAGTGTAAGGAGCACCATCGGCACCCGCATGAACGCCAGCTCCCAGACCGTAGAGCCCGCGGAGGCCACCGCCATATCCGCCCAGTCCATTAGTTCAGGCATATTCCTGGCGTCCCGAACCAGGCGTATTTTCACATTACCCCGGGCGGTCTCCGCCTGCAGCATATCAGCATTAGGATTGCTACCGCCAATAACGACGATTGCTTCCAGGTCAGGTACGTCAATCTTCTGTAAAGCCCGGACTACTTTAAGCGTGTGGTTAGCGGGGTCGGCGCCGCCCAGCGTCACCAGAACACGGCGTGCTTTTTCAGACACCTTCTGTTTTTCTCCCCGCCAGTCTTGGAACTCCCTTCTCAACAGCACGTACTTAGTTCCCAGCAAGAGGCGCGTATAGGGCTGGCAGTTGTATTGAAGCTGTTCGGCGTGCAGATTCTGGTTGAGTAAAATATCCGCATAATAATATTTAAGATGAGCCATGTCATCGATGACAAGTAAACGGTGCCCCAGCTCCTTTATTTTTTGCTGATAGTCCCCGTTAAAAAGATAGCCATCCAGAACCACCCAAGTATTGGGGTAACCAGTGAGGATTTCATGAGTATCCGACCATTCGTTGGGGGCGGAGCGGGGCAAGAGGTGTATCTTAAAACCTTCCTCGCGGAGTCGGTCCAGCAGCCCTTCAACCTGGCAGGACGTTACGAATACCGCTTTGCCGCCTTTGTCTTTCCAGACCTGCGCCAGGGCCAGACAGCGCATGAGGTGCCCCGTGCCGACCTGGGGCCCCGCATCCACCCGAAAGACCAGAGTATCCATAAAAAGCTACGCCAGGCGGTAGAAACCGGCGTGGGCTACCGGCCCTTTCAACAGCCCTTCGACTTGATTTTTCTCGATGGCTCCGGCGATGAGCCCGAAGACTTCATCAACTGCTTTCAGGTATTTATCTACATGGTTTTCCTGATGGGCATAAGAAGCGTAAAAAGCATCGGCAGCCAGGAAGCCCCGGGACAACATCTCCTGGGTAAACAGGGTGCGTGTTGCCTGGCCGTTAGGGTAATCAAAGGTAAAATGCCCTAGCGGAGGTATGCCGCTGATGTCGACGGCTAATCCGTGACGGCCGGCGGCAGACTTCCAGCCATCCTGAACGAGTCGGCCGATGCTGATTAAGTGCTTTTCAACCTTACAGCGCTGGTACTTGCGGATGGTCGCCATGGCGGCTACCGGGCCAATTCTTTCCGTCCAGTAGGTGCTACTGATAAAGCTATCCTGCGCCGCCTGCATGACATTGTGACTGCCGATGATGGCCGCCATAGGGTAGCCGTTGCTGATAGCCTTACCGAAAACGGCTATATCCGGTGCGACCTTGTACAGCAGATGGGCACCGCCGCAGTTCAGGCGGAAGCCGGCGGAAACCTCGTCGAGAATCAAGACGGCTTTAATGTCGGTGGCTATTTTACGGACTTCTTCAAGAAAGCCAGGTTCCGGCTGATAATTCCTTAAGGGCTCCATCACGACAGCCGCCAGTTCGTTTTTGTTTTCTTCGACGATGGTCTTCAGTTCATCAATCCTGTTGTAGTGAAAAGGTATCGACGTGCCCTTCAGGACGCGGGGCACACCTACCGGCTCCAGGCCCGGCATCAGGTGTCCATCAAGGGCATCATTCTGGCCCAGGTTGGCAGCCAGATACCAGTCCCGCCAACCGTGATAGCCGCAGAAAGCCACCTTGTCTTTTTTGGTCTTAGCCCTGGCGATGCGGATAGCGATAGACATGGCTTCGCCGCCGGTGCGTGCATAGCGGGCCATCTGCGCCCAGGGGTGAATATCGCAAAGCAATTCCGCCAGCTTCACCTCTTCCGGGCAGTTCAGGGTACTCATCGAACCGTCATCAACGGCGTTTTTCACGGCTTTATTGACATCGGCATCGGCATATCCCAGCACGCAGGCGCCGATGCCCATGTAGCTCATATCGATGTACTTTTTGCCATCGAGGTCCCAGACCTCCACCCCCTTCGCCCTGGAATAATATGCCGGCCACAAATCGGGCAAAAACATCTCCGGCCGCTTGGAAAGCAGCTGGGTGCCGCCCGGAATCCTGGTCTTGGCTCTCTTATAAAGCTCCTGTCCTTTCATGCTGTCTCCAGTTACTTAACGATTCTGTCTTAGTTCAATGATTTTGTGTATCCTTCATTCGTGGGGATGCTTCTGTTTATCCATTTCGAGCGAGGGGAATCCGTTCTTACCCGAATAACCGATACAATCATTTTTACTCTGGCGACCCGTTTAAAAAATGATATACCAGAGTATTGAAAATAGCAAATAGCGTAAGATAACTAATAACGGTTGCAGAAGGCCTGTTCAATTGCTAGAATTACACATGAAGCACATGCCCCAGTAGCTCAGGCGGATAGAGCAGCGGTTTCCTAAACCGCGTGTCGGGCGTTCGAGTCGCCCCTGGGGTACCAC
>JAFGOC010000021.1 GCA_016926705.1 Dehalococcoidales bacterium
CAGGTGCTCTTTGTCATAACTGGCCGTGTAAGACCCATGGGTGATGGTACGGGTGACCGTTACATAACCATCGTCCCACTGCGTGAAAACGTACCTGGTGCCGCTGCCCGGGTCCACCAGCTGGGGCACGCTGATGGTGTGTGAAACACCCGGTATCCATATCATCGGCGCCGGGGCCGACGTGTAATCCGTGCCGTCCAAAGTTAAAACCGTCGTGCCAAAGGGAAGACTGGTATTCAACGTAAAAATGAACCTGGCGAGAAGGGCCAGCCCTCCGTAGTAACCATCATAGAGCTGCGGGTGCTGCGAGCTATTATAATCGGTTGCCAGTGGACCGGCGTAGTCAGCGACTTCTTCGGCTGAGAGTTCATTATCGTTATTGGTATCAGCATCACTGAAATTATCCATCGCCTCCAGAATATAATAAGTGTAGACACCGTTACGCAGCAACCACGACTCCTGCGATGTCTCGTAAGAGCGGCAAGCCATCATAATTACACGCCCGCCAATACCCATATTGGCCTGAAATTCACCGGCATGGCAGATATCCAGGATTACGACGATTTTACCCGCCTGCACCGGCTGAAAAGCTGCCGCCAATTCCGAAGAGGAAACATCGTTAGCCCAGGAGTAAGTTAGTGAATCGTAGGGGCAAAAATAACCGTCCTGATAATCGGCCCCGTGGCCGGAGAAATAAAACAATACGGTGTCCTCGGGGCCGGCATTACTGGCCAGCCAGTCGATATTATTGAGGATGTTGGCTTTGCTCGCCTGCGAATCTATCAGCGTTCTCACGTGGTCCGCACCCCAGACGGGACTCAATATGTTTGAAAAGTCACGCACGTCATCGTCACAATAAGAAAGGTCACCGATATTATACTTATAATCTGACACGCCGGCCAGCACCGCCCAGCATTCTGTAATTGAATCGGCCTGGGCCGATGCTACCGGCAGAACAAGGGTAACAACTATAAGTAGCACCAATGCCAGGAAAACGGCAACTGAAACTCTTGACAACAATTTATTCATCTCAAATCACCTCTTAATGTATTTTACACCATAAAAATCTGGTTTACTAAAGACAATATTGTAAAAAAGCCCAATAATTTTAGTCCTGCAAGCGGCGGATGTCAAACTATGTCATAAAAGGGGACAGGAGGACAGGCTTTTTAGCTTCTGTTGAGCCGAATAATTCCTTAATAATATAATGTTAAGTTTCCTTATTATATCTTGACATATTAGCTATTATTTTCTTATAATATATAATAACGGAGATTATATATGGCCGGTAAAAATTATTACGATATACTCGGTATAAATAAGAGCGGTACCGATAAGGAAATCAAGCAGGCTTACCGGCGGCTGGCGCGCAAGTACCATCCCGACGTTAACCCGGGCGATAAGTCCGCCGAGGCTAAATTCAAAGAAGTTAACGCAGCTTTCGAGGTGCTTTCCGACAAGGAGAAGCGTCGCAAGTACGATAAGTACGGCGATAAGTGGCAGTACGCCGACCAGCTGGATGAGGCGGCGCGGCAGCAGGCGCAGTACCGGCAGTACACGACCGGGGATGGCACCAGCTTCCATTTCGGTGGGGATATCGGGGGCATGGACAGCCTGTTCGACGAGCTTTTCGGGGGGTCGCGTTCACGCGGTTTCTCAAGACGCTCTCAACCCCGGCGCGGTCAGGACCTGGAAACCAATGTGGAGGTGACGCTGGAAGAAGCCTTTAGTGGATCTAGCCGCATGATAAATCTGCAGGGAGAGAAGCCCTGCCCCACCTGTCACGGTACGGGACAAATACAGAACCTGGCCTGCTCCACCTGCCGCGGCGCCGGCATGATAGCCGATATTAAACGGCTGGAGGTAAAAATCCCGGCCGGCGTAAACACTGGCTCACGCGTGCGTATTTCCGGCAAGGGACAGCCGGGCTACGGCAACGGTCCCAGCGGCGACTTTTACCTGAATGTCACCGTGGCGCCCCACCCTGTTTTCAAACGCCAGGGCGACGACCTGACAACGGATATATCCGTACCGCTAACGGTAGCGGCGCTGGGTGGTGAGGTGCAGGTGCCCACGCTTAAAGGCGGCAAACTTGCTCTTAAAATACCGCCGGAAACGCAGAACGGCCGTATCCTCCGTCTTGGAGGACAGGGTATGCCCCACCTGAGCAAATCAACCAGGGGCGACCTTAAGGCCAGAGTAAATATCGTCCTTCCGACTAATCTAACCGAAAAAGAGAAGGAATTATTCAGGCAACTGGGGCAGTTGCGCCCGGCCTGATTATAGGCGAGGTAGATTATGAACAAAGAAATGAACGAAAGAGAACCGCGCTATGTTATCAGCGTGGCAGCGAGGATGCTGGATACACAAACCTATACGCTGCGCTATTACGAGAAGGTGGGCATTATCCGGCCGCGTCGCTCGCGGGGCAACGTACGCCTTTACTCGGACTACGACATCGCCCTGCTGAAAAAGATAAAATCGCTGGTGGACGATATGGGTATCAATCTGCCGGGGGTGGAGGTCATCCTGCGTATAATGCAGCGGGTGGACGAGCTCCAGCAGGCGCTGGAACAGGCCCACAGTGAAATCGAGCAATTGAGGGGAGGCGACGAATAATGAGACAGGAACGTTTTACGGAACAGGCACAGGAAGCATTACAGGCGTCCCAGCAGATGGCTATGCAGTTCAAGCACAGCCAGTGGGACGTGGAACATATACTTTTAGCCCTGCTAATACAGAGGCAGGGACTGGTGGGAGAAATCCTTAAGGAACTCAATGTCAATACAGAAGGCATCAGGAACGAGCTGGAGAATATACTTAGAAATACACCCAAGGTAGCCTACCAGACAGGGCAGATTTATGCTACGCCGCGTATCGCGCAACTGATGCAGAAAGCCGATGAAGAGGCAAATCGGCTTAAGGATGACTTCATCAGCACCGAACATCTGCTAATTGCGATGGTCAGCGACGACAAGGGCGACGCCGCCAAGCTGCTGCACAGCGCCGGCGTAACCCAGGAGAAAGTGTACGCCGCCCTGCAAAAATTAAGGGGGAGTAGGCGGGTGGACGACAGCCGGGCAGAAAGCAAGTACCGCTCGCTGCAAAAATACGGGCGCGACCTAACCGAGCTGGCCCGCAAAGGAGAACTCGACCCGGTTATCGGGCGGGAGATGGAAATCAAGCGCGTCATGCAGATACTGACGCGGCGTACCAAGAACAACCCGGTTATCGTCGGTGACGCAGGCGTAGGCAAGACGGCCATCGCGGAAGGACTGGCGCAGAAAATAGCCGCCGACGACGTGCCCGATTCGCTCAAGGGACGCAAGGTCATCGCCCTGGACATGGGGTCGCTGGTGGCGGGCAGCAAGTTCCGCGGGGAATTCGAAGAGCGGCTAAAAGCCGTCATGGACGAGGTCAAGGAAGCTAAAAAGGAAATTATCCTGTTTATAGATGAAATACATACGGTGGTGGGGGCCGGCGCCGCCGAGGGAGCTATCGACGCCAGCAACATGCTCAAACCGGCGCTGGCGCGCGGCGAACTACAATGCGTAGGCGCAACGACGTTGGACGAATACCGCAAGCACATCGAGAAGGACACCGCCCTGGAGCGGCGCTTCCAGCCGGTCTTTATCAACGAACCAAGCGTCGAGGCCACTATCGAGATACTGAAAGGGCTACGCCCGCGCTACGAGGCGCACCATAAGGTAAAAATCACCGATGAAGCCCTCGAGGAGGCCGCCAAGCTTTCGCAGCGCTATGTCTCCGACCGGCAGCTTCCAGACAAAGCCATCGACCTGATTGACGAGGCATCCAGCAAGCTGCGCATCGATAGTGAAAGCGCACCGCCGGATGTCAAGAAGTTGGAGCAAACCATCAACCGCCTTTCCAACGAAGAGGAGGCGGCATCACAAACGCAGGACTTCGAGAAAGCGGCCGAAATAAGGTCGGAAAGATTGAAGCTAGAGCCGGAATACAATAAAGCCAAAGAGGCATGGCTGAAGAAAGAGAAAATCAGCCACGAGGTAACCGGCGAGATGATAGCCCAGCTGATATCCAACTGGACGGGAATTCCAGTATCGCAGATGCTGGAGGGAGAAGCGCAGAAACTGATACACATGGAGGAACGCATCCACGAGCGGCTGATAGACCAGGAAGAAGCGGTAGCTGCCATTTCCGAAGCAATACGCAGGAGCCGCGCCGGGCTTAAAGACCCGCGGCGACCGATAGGGAGTTTCATGTTCCTGGGGCCGACGGGGGTAGGCAAGACCGAGCTGGTGCGTACGCTGGCATGGTTCCTGTTCGACGACGAAAACGCCATGGTACGGCTGGACATGACTGAATACCAGGAAAAACACACTGTTTCACGGCTTATCGGGGCGCCGCCCGGATACGTCGGGTACGACGAGGGCGGACAACTTACCGAAGCCGTGCGGCGGCGGCCTTTCCGCGTCATCCTGCTGGACGAGGTCGAAAAGGCACACCCGGAAGTCTTCAACACGCTTTTACAGATAATGGATGACGGCCGCCTGACGGACGGGCAGGGTCGGACGGTGGACTTCAAGAATACGGTCATCGTGATGACCAGCAATGCAGGCGTGGAGCTAATCAAGCGTGAGGGGCAGATGGGTTTTGCCACGGCTAAGGACAGCGCCGCAACGCACAAAAGCAAGTACGAGAACATGAAGGAAAAGGTCCTGGGTGAGGTCAAGAAGCGCTTCCGTCCTGAATTCCTCAACCGGCTGGACGAGATAATAGTGTTCCACGAGCTTAGCGAGGAGCATCTTAGAAAAATCGTCGACCTGATGGTGAAAGACCTGGAGGGGAGGCTGGGAGAACGTAAGATAAACCTGGAGCTGACGGACAAGGCGAAAGGCTGGCTGTCCAAGGAAGGCTACGACCCTGTATACGGGGCGCGTCCATTAAGGAGAGTTATCGAGCGGTACGTGGAAAACCCCCTGTCCAGCAAGGTGCTGCGGGGCGAGCTTAAAGAAGGCGATACCGTGAAGGTCGACCTCAATAAAGAAGGGAAGGAGCTAACTTTCAAGACCAAGACGGCCGTAAAAGCGGCGAAAGCAGCAGCCTGATAGACAGCTTTTTCAAAACAGAATAAAAACTAGGGGGGCTTGGCAGCCCCCCTTTTTTTAATTTAAGTTGCAGAGGTTGTTTACCGATACGTACGGTGGACGGCTTTGTCCTGTGAGAGTATAATATACTCACCGATGACAAAGCAGGTACAGGAAGAAAAGCCCGTTTACGAGACCGGCACCCCAACCGGCGCAGTAACTACCAAAAAGAAGTCAATCCGCTGGGCGTTTATCTTCGGCATATTCGGCGTTGTCGTTACCATACTGATGGCCGTAGGCATCGTCGTTTATAAAGAGCAGGTCCAGGCGTTGCAGAATTACGGCTATGTGGGCGCTTTTTTCATCAGCATACTTGGGGGGGCTACGGTTATCGTGCCGGTGCCGATGCTGGCGGTTGTATTCGCGCTGGGGGGCGTGATGCAATACCCCTGGCTGGTGGCGATAGCGGCGGCGCTGGGAGAACTGATAGGCGCGCTGACGATATACTTAACAGGCCGGGGGGCAGGTCAGGCTATCAGCCATACAAAACACAGCCGTATTCAAAAAGCTTATGAAAAATGCCTGAAAATTATTGAGAGATGGGGGGCGTGGGCGCTCTTTATCGTCACCTGCATCGTGAACCCGTTTTTTTATCCGGCGGCTTTTGCGGCGGGTGCGCTGCGCATAGGGCTTAAAAAGTATATCTTCGTCGTACTGGCCGGTAAAATGGTAAAGTCGTTTACGGTAGTCTATGCCGGCTATTTCGGAATCAAGGGGATTTTACGCGCCATCGGCATCGATTTGTAGTACTGTTCCTTAATAATAATTAAGTTAAGGAAAAGAGTGAAGGGGCCGAGCGAACCCTCAAGCACCGACTTTTTCTTGAGGACTTACCGGGCCCCTTCATCTTTTGGGCCGTTATCAAGCTGGGGAACAACTTGAATTATTAACGTTCGGATAAATAATAGCACTCGTTAGATAACCGCCGCATAAACAAAATAATGGAGGATGTAAATAATCCGTAAATAAAAATGAAAAGATAAAAGAAAAAGCCCTGATTTTTACTCCAGGGCTTTTTACTATTTGATAATAGGACTTAACTAAGACTTGCGTTTATCAAAGTCATCAAGATCAAGGGTATTGATGAAGTCATAGAAGGCGGACATTTTCTTCTTCATCTCTTCGTCACTGACCTTAAGCGTCTTACCTTCAGATGCTGCCTCACGTTCCTCAAAGATAGGCTTGCCGGTCTCGCCATCCAGCAGGATACCGGCCTTTTCCAGCACCGCTTCGTCGGCAAAAATGGGTACACCCGTTCTCACGGCAAGGGCAAGGGCATCGCTGGGTCGAGAATCGACTTCCATCTGTTTGCTGCCTGACTCGATAACGACCTTAGCGAAAAACGTATCATTCTTGAGGTCGTTGACGATGATAGAGTTGACCGTGCCTCCCAGCGTATCAATAACCGAATTCAGCAGGTCATGGGTTAGGGGGCGGGGTACGGCAACTCCCTGGAGCTTTACGGCAATAGCATCCGCTTCCGACGGACCGATCCAAATAGGCAGATAGCGGTCTGATATTTTCTCTTTTAAAATGACCACACGCTGGTAATTCATCAGGCTGACCCGTATGCTGTCAATCGTCATTTCTATCATGGGTGGACCTCCCTTCCCCATATCACAACTATCGTATTTAATTCTAAACCCACATAATCTGCCCTGTCAAATAAAAAATGCGTTAAAATTTCATAAACAATATCTAAAAAATTTCATGATACGCGTTCCGTCTGATTTGACAAATATACTATCTAGTTATGATATAATAAAGCGTCACCCTGCCCACGCAAATCCCTATTAAGAGTAATTTACGGAGGACAGAGTATGCGACAGAGTCAAAAGGCAATCGTCTGGTTCAACGAGGTTACCAAGAAAGACATTCCACTGGTGGGGGGTAAAGGGGCCAACCTCGGCGAGATGACCAACGCCGGAATCCCCGTGCCTCCCGGTTTTATAGTAACCGCATCCGCCTACTTTAACTTCATTGAAAAAGCCGGTCTCCATGATAAAATCAAGTCACTCCTCGACCCCGTAGATATACAGAACAGCAGACAGCTCCAGGAAGTCGCCCTCAAAGTACAAAAACTGATAACGGACGCGACCATGCCCGCAGAGCTCGCTAAGGAAATAGAGCAGGCTTATGTGAAAATGGGCAAGGGGCTGGTGGCAGTGCGGTCTTCCGCCACGGCCGAGGACCTGCCGGAGGCATCGTTCGCCGGGCAGCAGGCGACCTTCCTGAACGTCCAGGGTGAAAAGGATGTAGTCAAAGCCGTGCAGGACTGCTGGGCATCACTATTCGGCGCGCGGGCGATTTTCTACCGGCAGGAGCAGGGCTTCGACCACTTCAAGGTCGGTATCGCCGTGCCGGTACAGCGCATGGTGCAATCCGAGGCGGCCGGGGTTATGTTTACCGTGGAACCCACCACTAGCAATAAAGGAAAGCTTATTATCGAGGCTGTCATGGGGCTGGGTGAAATGATCGTCTCCGGTGATGTCACTCCCGACCATTACAGCATCAGCAAGAAAGACGTGAAAATTCTAGAAAAGGAAATAAAAAAACAGGAATGGAAGCTGGTAAAGAAGGCCGGCGCCCACGGCAAGATGGATAATATCAAGATCGACCTGACAAAAGAAGAACAAGCACAACAAAAAATAACCGACGCCGAAATAATTCAGCTGGCGAAAATAGGGCTGACTCTGGAAAAGCACTACGATTTCCCGCAGGATGTCGAGTGGGCCACAGAAAAGGGCAAAATCTACATTGTACAGACCCGCCCGATAACCACTCTCAAGGAAACGGCGGGAGCTACTCATGACATTGATGCTCCGGTACTTCTTTCCGGAGCACCGGCCAGTCCGGGTGTGGCCCATGGCCCGGTGAAAATCGTCCCCGACCCCTCCCAGATAGATAAAGTACTGGAAGGCGATATACTGGTGGCGGAAATGACCACGCCGGACTTCGTACCCGCCATGAAGCGCGCGGCAGCCATCGTAACCGACCGCGGCGGCAGGACGGCTCACGCCGCCATTGTCAGCCGGGAGCTGGGTATCCCGTGCGTGGTAGGGTGTGAAAAAGCCACCGCCACCCTGAAAGACGGCCAGGTGATAACGGTTGATGGTGGTAACGGCAAGGTCTATGACGGCAAGATAGAAGTTCATAGCGACATTAAGATACGCGCCCGCGGGGAAGTCAAGACCAAGACCAAGCTGCTGGCCAACCTGGCGCAGCCGGAAATCGTCGACCGGGTAGCAACCAGAGATGTCGACGGCATAGGACTGTTACGCGCCGAGTTCATGGTGGCTGAAATCGGAGAACATCCCAGCTACATGATTGAGCAGGGGCGCGGCCAGGAGTTCGTGGAAAAACTGGCGGCCGGCCTGACCAAGTTCGCCAGGGCTTTCCACCCGCGGCAGGTGGTCTACCGGACCAACGACTTCAAGTCGAACGAATACAAGGCGCTCAAGGGCGGCGAGAAGTTCGAAGAGGACGAGGAAAACCCGATGATTGGCTACCGGGGCGCCTCGCGGTATATCACTGACATAGAGACATTTAAGCTGGAACTGGACGCCATCAAAAAGGTCAGAGAAAAATACAATAACCTGTGGGTGATGATACCTTTCGTGCGGACAGTCAAGGAAATGGCCGATACTGTTAAAATCATGGAGGAGGAGGGACTAAAGCGCTCGGCAAACTTCAAGCTCTGGATGATGTGCGAGGTGCCTTCCAACGTCATCCTGCTGGAGAAGTTCATCGACGTGGGAATCGACGGCATATCAATAGGCTCCAACGACCTTACCCAATTGACTCTAGGCATTGACCGGGACAGCGCCAAGCTGGCGGCCACCTTCGACGAGCGCAACGAGGCCGTGATGATTTCCATCGAGAAGGTGGTTAAAACATGTAAAGAAAAGGGAGTCACCTGCTCCATCTGCGGTCAGGCCCCTTCCGTTTACCCGGAAATCACGGAGAAGCTTGTAGAGTGGGGCATCACCAGCGTGAGCGTAAGCCCGGACATGATTGACGTTACCCGCGATATCATCGCCGGGGCGGAGAAAAAGCTGGGTCTCAAATAGATATTTTCAATCTTTAGTGTTATTACAGGGGCGGGTTTTGAATCCGCCCCTTTTTATTAGTGATTCGTTTTGTAAAAAGGGCTATTTTAAATTTTCTTTTGCTTTTAGCTAAAACAACGTAAAACGAATAATTTCAGCTTCGATTCGTTCCGTCATTTTTTTATTCGTTTCGACAATTCAGCCTCGATTCGTTTCGTTAAAATCATTCGTTTTTCCATTTTTTATGTTAAATATTTAACAGTCTACAGTTTACAGTATAAAATTTCTCTGTCTCTCCCCTATTATAAGGGGATTATTGGGAGAAATTGAAGGGGATTTTGTCGCGTTTTGGAGGCATACCTCACCCCCTGACCCCTCTCCAAACGGGGCATCAGGCTTAAACAATGATTCATTTGTTTGGAGAGGGGGGTTGTTGAGAGGGGCTAGCGCCCCTCTCCGTCAGGCTACTCCCCCGGGGTAGGAGACAAAAATACACTTATTCTCTCCTTCGGTTCGGCTCATGACGGGCTATTTAAGAAAGGGGGAGAGACAATAGGGCAGATTAACGCCCGCCCCTATTTTCAAAGTATCCCGAACCTTAAGGTTTTGAAATATCACCAGGCTTGAACTTTTCATCTTTAACTGCTTAAATAGGTCAGTGAGCGAACAGCTAAACATCAGGCGGTTCACCGAGAAGCGAGAAGAGAGCCTTTCACCCCATGCCGTGAAAAGCATTTTCTCCCGCGGCCGAGAACGCCCGGAACCGCTCGACCCCATCCGCACCTGTTTCCAGCGCGACCGCGACCGAATTATTCACTGCAAGTCCTTCCGGCGGTTGAAGCACAAGACACAGGTCTTTATCGCGCCCATCGGCGACCACTATGTGACCCGCTTGACCCACACACTGGAGGTAAGTCAAATAGCGCGCACCATCGCCCGCGCTTTGAACCTCAACGAAGACCTTACGGAAGCCATCGCGCTGGGACACGACCTGGGGCATACGCCGTTCGGACATATCGGGGAGGACGTGCTGGACGAGCTTTACGAGAAGGGGTTCCGCCACAACGAACAGAGCCTGCGTATCGTGGACTACATGGAAAAAGACGGCCAGGGACTGAACCTCACCTGGGAGGTGCGGGACGGCATCGTCGGGCACTCGAAGTCGAGCACCGGCACCATCCTGGGAGACGACTGGGGAGAGATAGGCACTATCGAAGGCGAGGTGGTCAGGATTGCAGACACGGTAGCCTACGTCAACCATGATATCGGGGACGCGGTCAGAGCCGGCATCATCATCGAAGGCGAGCTGCCCCTGGAAGTAGTCAGCGTCCTGGGCCTGACACATTCCCTGCGCATCAACACCATGGTCACGGACATCGTGCAAAGCTCGTGGGACGTACGCAGCAGTGATATAATAAAGGAGAAACCCGCCATCAGGATGAGTCCGACGGTCATGGCTGCAGCCAAGACGCTGAATAAATTCCTGAACGAGAAAGTCTATAACCGGCAAGCCACCCAGGAAGAGACGGAAAAAGCCAGGGAGGTGGTGCGTTTCCTCTACCGGTATTTTACGGAACATGAGGACAAGCTGCCGGCGGAATACAAACGACATGCCGATACGGCGGCGCGTGGGGTAGCGGACTATATCGCGGGCATGACCGACCAGTACGCGTTGAGGCTGGCAGAAGAGCTCCAAGAATAAAAGCATTGATTTTATCAATCTTTTTCCTTATAATCACACAGCCTGAATAAATTTGAGAAAGGCGGGCAAATATGCTTAAAGACTTTAAGGCGTTCATTATTAGGGGCAATGTGGTCGACCTGGCGGTTGGCATTATTATCGGCATTGCTTTCGGTGCCATCGTCGCATCATTTGTAAATGATATAATCATGCCTCCCATCGGACTCGGGCTTGGTCAAATTGATTTTTCCAATCTAATGATAGTACTGAAAGAAGGTTCCATAGCCGGTCCTTATGCATCATTAGTAGCAGCCAGGGAAGCAGGAGCTACCGTCATCGCCTACGGCACATTTATCAATGCCATTATCAATTTCTTAATTATTGCCGCTGTGGTTTTCTTCTTTGTAGTGAGGCCTATCGCCAGGCTACATGCCCGTCAAAAAGCTGCTGAACCAGTTACGCCTGCAACAAAGGACTGCCCTTTCTGCGCAACAGCTATACCAATAAAAGCAACCCGCTGCCCAAATTGTACATCTGAGCTAAGTTCATAGCCAATTGTAAGCCCGCAAACCAGGTTAAAAGAATAGCGTTAGGTTAACACCGATAAATAAATGATAACTATAATCGACTACAATGCCGGGAACATTCGGAGCGTGCTGCGCGCCTGCGCGGAGGTGGGCGTTTCAGCCATGACCTCCAGCGACCCCGGGGTAGTAGCCAAGGCGGAAAAGATAATCTTCCCGGGGGTGGGGGCGGCGCCCAGCGCCATGGAGTACCTCAAGAAAACGGGGCTCGATACGGCGATAAAAGATGCTTTTATGTCAAGCGTGCCCATACTGGGTATCTGCCTCGGCGCGCAAATTGTCCTTGAAAGCTCGGAGGAAGGCTCCCAGCAATGCCTGGGGCTGGTACCGGGCAAGACCGTACGCTTTAAACTCAAAGACAAATTACTCAAGATACCACACATGGGCTGGAACGAGGTCAAGGTAGTCAAGTCCCACGCCCTGCTGGACGGCATCAAGTCGGGCGATGAGTTCTACTTCGTCCACTCCTATTACCCCGACCCGGCGGACAGGCAAAATATTTACGCAATGACCGATTACGGCGGGGACTTCTGCTGCGCGCTGGGGTATAAAAACCTCTTCGCCGTGCAGTTCCACCCGGAAAAAAGCGGGCGGCTGGGCCTGCAAATGCTGGAGAGGTTTACGCGGTGGGAGGGTAATAACCTGACTACTCAATAACGACATTCTGGCGCAGGCCAGAATCCACTCCCCTTTACCACCTGGATTCCAGCTTTCGCTGGAATGACAACAGGATGTATAATAAAACACCATGTTAAGTAAAAGATTGGTCGTGTGTCTCGATGTGCGCGGCGGCAAGCTCGCCAAGAGCATCAGGTTCGCCGATACTAAAGATATCGGCGACCCGGTAGCCAGGGCCCGCCAGTATTACGAAGACGGCGCTGACGAGATTGTGTTTTACGACATCACCGCTTCGCGCGAAAACCGGGACATCATGATAGAATTCGTGGAAAAAGCGGCCTCGCAGATTTTTATCCCCTTCTCGGTCGGCGGGGGCATCCGCTCGGTGGAAGACGCTACCAAGCTGCGTAACGCGGGCGCGGAAAAGGTGAACGTAAACACCGCCGCCGTGCTGCGTAAGGAATTGATAACGGAAATCGCCGACGCCATCGGGTCGCAGAGCACCGTCCTTTCCATGGATATACGCCGTGTGTCCCCCACCGAAAAAATCCCCTCCGGTTACGAAATCGTCGTTAACGGAGGCATCGCGCCGATGGGCATCGACGCACTGTGGTGGGCGAAGGAGGGGGAAAGGCTGGGAGCCGGCGAACTGGTGGTCAACTCCATCGACGCCGACGGCACCAGGGACAACTATGAAATCAAACTGACCAGGATGATAGCGGAGTCGGTGGGGATACCGGTTATCGCGTCGGGCGGGGCGGGCAAGCCGGAGCACCTTTACGACGTGCTGACGGAAGGCCGCGCCGACGCCGCCCTGGTGGCTTCCATCGTCCACTACGGCGAATACACCTGCCGCCAACTCAAGGAGTACCTGCACGGTCGCGGCATAAAAATGAGGATGAATTTTTAAGTTAACAGTGTGGGGTTAAGGGGCAAGGGAAACTAAAAACCAACTACTAATTACTATAAACTTCTCTCACCCAAAAGTTGTATAATATATAATTGTCTCTGAAATTCCATGAGCGTAATCGACGAAATAAAACAGAAGCTGGACATAACCGAGGTCGTCGGGCAGTACGCCACGCTGAAAAAGGCCGGGCGTAACCTGACGGCATTATGCCCCTTCCACAGCGAAAAACACCCCTCTTTCTTCGTCTATCCGGAACAGCAGAGCTGGCACTGCTTCGGCGCCTGCAACACCGGCGGCGATGTCTTCGCTTTCATCATGAAAAAGGAGGGGCTGGACTTCGGGGAGGCTTTGAGAGTGCTGGCTAGAAGGGCCGGCGTTACCCTGCCATCATACCAGGGCGCCGAAGCTAAAAAAGAGGAAAAAGAGCCGTTTTTCAGCGCCAATGAGGCGGCATCCCTTTATTATCACAACCTGCTGCTCAACAACCCGGCGGCCGCCGGGGCGAATAAATATCTTGAAAAGCGGGGTTTCACTGCCAAGACCATCGCTGATTTTCAAATCGGCTTCAGCCCGGACAGCCGCGAGGCGCTTAAGTCGTATTTACTGGAGAGAGATTATTCGGAAAAGATGCTGGTTACAGCCGGCCTGCTGTACCAGGATGAACAGGGCAAGACCTTCGACCGGTTCCGCGGCAAGCTGATGATACCCATCAGAGATATAAGGGGAAGGGTGACGGGGTTCGGGGCGAGAGTGCTGGACGACTCGCTGCCCAAGTATGTCAATTCGCCGCAGTCCCCTACCTTCGATAAGAGCGGGACGTTATACGGTATAGACCGCGCCGCCGCGGAAATCAGGAAGCAGGACGCCGCTATTATCATGGAAGGCTACATGGACGTCATCATGGCGCACCAGTGCGGCGTCACCAACGCCGTCGCCTGCATGGGCACGGCGATTACGGAAACACAGGTCAATATCCTGAAAAAACTGACTAAAAACCTGGTTCTTTCGCTGGACGCCGACGCTGCCGGCGAGGAGGCCATGTTAAGAACGGTCGGCTACGAAAATGTCCTTAACGCGGAGATGCGGGTTATCGTCCTTCCCGCAGGCAAGGATCCGGACGAAGTGATTCGGGAAGACATGAAAAAGTGGCAGGAGTTCGTGAACAAGGCCGTGCCGCTGGTAGATTTCCTGTTTGAAAAAACAACCGCGACACTGGACCTTAATACCGCCAGGGACAAGTCCGCCGCGGTGGACAGGCTGCTGCCGGTCATCGCCGCGATTAACGACCCCATTCGGCAGGCGCACTACCTGCAAAAACTGGCTGATTTAGTTAAAGTGGACATGAACACGATTAAAGCCTCGTTAAGCCGGATTAAGCAGCCACAGGTAAGACGCCAATCATCAGCGCCCAAAACCATGGCCGGAGGCGCGCTGCGCCCCCTGGCTTCCAGCTCCCGCGAGGAGTACTGCCTGGCGCTGCTCCTGCAATACCCGGAACTACGCGAATACCAGCAGGACATCCACCCGGAGTACTTCAAAAATAGTGAAAACCGCGAGATACTCAACATTTTACAGGGACCGGAAGATGCAGTGTCTCTGAAAGAGCGGCTGGACCCTGCCCTTCATGAACACCTTGATGTTATAATAAATAAGAAACTCCCCGGTGACAGGAACAACATCGATGTAAGGTTTGTAGATTGCGTACTTGAACTAAGAAAAACATACCTTAAGGAACTGGCGGCCCGGCGGGCGGAGGCCGGCGACACGGACACCGACCCTGCCCGACTCGAAGAAGACCTGGAAATCAGCCACCAGCTACGCGAGCTGGATGCCCGTAAAGGTAAAAAAAGAAATTCAACTCCCCATAGAACAAGGAGATAGGTTATGAACGACGAAAAGAAAGAGCTGGACTCCCTGCACAGCGAAAAGAATCTTCAAGAAATACAGGACTCCGACGATAAATCGAGCACGATGTTCGGGGCTAATATAGAGTCCAGCAAGGACACGGAAGACTCGGACATATCAGAATCGGACGATATATGGATAAAGGACAAGCAGTTCGAAGAGGACGAGGAAGACGAAGACCTCGACTTCGACCTGGAAATGCCAACGGAGGAAATCGCCGAGCAGGATATTACCGACGACCCCGTACGTATCTATCTCCATGAAATCGGCCGGGTACAATTACTTACCGCCGAGGATGAGAAAAATCTCGCCAAGCGCATGGAAGAGAGCAAGTACATCAACGAGATACGGCAGGAGTACACCAGAAAAAACGGTCGGCAGCCATCCGCTACCGAAATAATACTGGCGGTATTAGAGGACATAGGGAAGGCTGCCGAGCTCGTCCGCCTGCTGCAAGAGAACCTCGGTCTGCAAGAAACTAAGGGCTTTTCCGAGACCGTCTACGATGAAAAGCTTCAGGAAACCATCGATAGCTCTATGGACCCGGAAGTGATTAATAATTTCGCTATCAGGCTGGGCAAGACTGCCCCCGAAACAGAAGAATCGCTGGTCAGGCTTTCTATGGTCAGTCGCCTGCTCCCGGAAGAGATACGCAATACCATCGACGGCAGCGTGTCCCTGGCCGATTTGGAAAAGCTGGTAGCTAAACCCGAATTTGTCAAATCTCTAGGAGTACACGAGACGTTTTTCTCCGACTACATCAACGATATTCTGCGCGAAGGCAAGCGGGCGGAAAAGCACCTGATAGAAGCCAACCTGCGGCTGGTGGTCAGCGTAGCCAAGAAGCATATCGGGCGGGGCATGTCCCTCCTCGACCTGATACAGGAGGGCAACATCGGTCTGATGAGAGCGGTGGAAAAGTTCGATTACCGCAAGGGGTACAAGTTCAGCACTTACGCCACGTGGTGGATACGGCAGGCGCTGACCCGCGCTATCGCCGACCAGGCGCGTACCATACGCATACCGGTGCACATGGTAGAGACCATCAACCGCCTCTTGAGAATAAGTCGGCGGCTGGCACAGGAGTACGGCCGGGAGCCTACCTCGCGGGAGATAGCCAAGGAGATGGAAGTATCCTCCGACAAGGTACGGGAAATTGTTAAAGTATCGCAGCTTCCCATTTCACTGGAGTCCCCCATCGGCGAGGAAGAGGACAGTCCGCTAGGCAACTCCATCGAGGACCGGAACGCCCTGCCGCCGGTGGATATCGCCTCCAAGCAGCTGCTCAAGGAGCAAATCGAGGACGTCCTCACCACCTTAACCCCCCGTGAGAAGCGGGTGCTGGAACTGCGCTTCGGGCTTGAAGACGGGCGCAGCCGGACGCTGGAAGAAGTAGGCGTGGAGTTCAACGTGACGCGGGAACGCATCCGGCAGATAGAAGCCAAAGCCTTAAGAAAACTGCGGCATCCAAGCAGGAGTCGGAAGCTCAAGGATTATCTGGAGTAACATGCTTTTGAAGCGTATTCTACTAAAGACTTCTAAAACCCTTTTATATATTCTCGTAATTGCCGCCGGCTGCGGCATGGGAGCAGGCATCAACTACCTATATTCGGAGATATCCGTCTGGTTTCTGTTTTTAATTCTCGCCGCTATAATTATCGCCATGGCCTTATTGTTCGGGGTGAGGATTATCATCGACGACCATATCAATCCCTCCCTTAACCAATAAGATATCACCAGTTTAAGGACTACCTGAAAAATTACTTCATAAACTACTATACTTCCTGTAAATCTTATGCTATAATACAAAAACTATGAAATTCACGTTGATTTCTCTAGAGAGGCAAAGGGGTGCTCTTTTTTAACTAAAAACGCCGGGGGTCAGGCTGGTTTTACTAAAGGGGCAATCCAAGCCCCTTTCTTTTTTTGTATTTTCAGGAGGCATCTAAAATAAAGACATTTCTTGTAATGTGGTTCAGCCAGGCGTTCTCGCTGATAGGGACCATGGTGGTG
The DNA here is from genome assembly GCA_016926705.1 of Dehalococcoidales bacterium. Lineage (GTDB taxonomy): Bacteria > Chloroflexota > Dehalococcoidia > Dehalococcoidales > RBG-16-60-22 > RBG-13-51-18. The sequence goes on from JAFGOC010000021.1 coordinate 16,887, forward strand.
GAGTTTGCGCTGGCATGGTACCTGACCAGAGAGACCGGCTCGGCCACCGTCCTGGCGACGGCGATGCTGGTGGCGCTGATACCACAAATCGTGCTGGGGCCCTTTATCGGGCCGCTGGTGGACAGGTGGAACCGCAAGAAAATCATGATTTTCGCGGACCTTTCCATTGCCGTTGTCACGCTGGGGCTGGTGCTGCTTTTCCTGACGGATACCATACAGATATGGCATATTTACGTGGCAATGGTATTACGTTCCATCGGGCAGACGTTCCATTTCCCGGCCGTGCTGGCTTCCGTAGCCACTATCGTGCCGGAGAAACACCTGACCCGCGCGGCCGGCCTGAACCAGATGCTCCAGGGTGTCGTGAGTATCGCGGCGCCGCCGCTAGGGGCTTTGCTAATGGAAGCGCTGCCGATGCAGGGCGTGCTGGCAGTGGATATCGGCACCGCCATAATCGCGGTCGGCTTCATTCTCCCGCTAACGATTCCACGACCGGCGCGCACCACACTGGTGGAAAAGGCCTCCATCATCGGCGATATGGTGCAGGGTTTCCGCTACCTGATGGCACGGCGCGGCCTGACGATGCTGATGTGGCTGTTTGCCCTGCTCGGATTTTTCACAGGGCCGGCAGTCAGCCTCTTCCCGATGCTGGTAAACCTCAATCTCGGCGGCGATGTCCTTAAGCTGGGGTGGCTTAGTGCCGTTATGGGCATCGGTAATATTACAGCCGGTGTCCTGCTGGGGATATGGGGCGGCTTCAAGAAACGCATCTATATGTTATTGCTGGGGCTGCTGCTAATCGGCATAACCAACGTGGGTCTTGGCTTTACCTCCGAAAGTGTGTTTTATTTCATCCTCGTGGACTCATTTATTCTGGGTGTTGGCATCACCATGACGGATGCCCCGTTTTTAGCGATTATGAACTCAATAGTCGCCAAGGACATGCAGGGGCGCGTTTTCACGCTGATAAACTCATTGAGCGGACTGATGATACCGATAGGACTGGCGATAGCCGGACCGGCGGCCGACTTTTTAGGAATAGAGTGGATTTACTTTATCTGCGGCGGGGCTTTCCTGATTATTACGCTGCTGGCTTTTTCCAGTAAACCGCTGATGGAGCTGGAAGAACATAAGGCGGAGGACAAACCGAATGAATCCGTTGCAGCTACCTAACCGAAACGCAGATATTACGTTCTAATATATTAGAGACATCGAAAAAGGGGGGATTTTATGATTTCCAGAATATCATTAATGTGTCTATCCATATTACTGGTTTTCCTCGCCATGGTCAGCGGCGCCTGCTCCCAAACAACGGTATCTCAAGATGAAAGCCGAAATATTGCGGAAGCGTTTGTCAAGGCAGATGCTACTTATATTTTTGACGGTATGCCGGAAACTCTCGAGTTGACGGGCACAACGCAAACAGATAACGGCTGGCAATTCACGTACGAATTTGACAGTCGCCATGCCGGCTACGGCGACAGGACCGGACAAATTCTAGCCCAGGTAATCACACATCATGTGGCGGTAGTCGCCGTTGAATCTGGAAAAGTGACCTCGGCGATTATGGGCGGCGTCTGGGACATGAAAAACAATGAAATGCTTGAAGATTTTGAAATAAGCCTGGCGCCGATTCATGAAGTAACTGTCTCTTTTATGGAATCATATCCGGTACAGGTCGGCGTTTACATTCAAGGCGGGCTGCGGGACGGCTGCACCGAATTTCATGATATTGAGATAGCACGGGAAGGCGACGTAGTTAATATCACGGTTACTGTGCAACATCCAAAGGATACATTCTGTCCCGCGATATATACCTACTTTGAAAAATATATTAATCTCGGCAGCGATTTTACCACTGGCACAACTTATACGCTGAATGTGAACGACTTTACCACCACATTTATCTACTAGCGAGATATTAAAAAAGGAAGACCTACTTAAACATCCCCATCATATTTTTAGGGAGTTTGCCGCCGGCGCCCATCTTGATGAGCTTTTGCATCTGGGAAAACTGGTTGAGTAACTGATTAATGTCATGCGTGGCGGTGCCGCTGCCCCGCGCGATGCGCCGACGACGACTGCCGCCGATGAGCGATGGATTGTTTCTTTCCTCCTGGGTCATGGACTGGATGATAGCTTCTATCTTTTTCAGGTGGGCTTCCTGGGCGCCCTCCGGCAGTCTATCGGACAACTTGGACATACCCGGCAGCATCTCGACGATTTGCCCAATCGGCCCCATTTTCTTGATGGCTTTAAGCTGGTCGAGCAGGTCCTCCAGCGTGAAGCCGGACTTCTGGATTTTCTTTTGCAGTTCCAGCGCCTTCTTCTCGTCGAGGGTCTTTTCCGCTTTTTCGATGAAGGTGAGGACATCGCCCATGCCGAGGATGCGGGAGGCAAGTCTATCCGGGTAGAACGGCTCCAGGGCGTCCACTTTTTCGCCGACGCCGATGAACTTAATAGGCACGCCGCTTACCCAGCGGATGGATAAAGCCGCGCCGCCGCGGGCATCGCCGTCCATCTTGGTCATGATGAGCCCGGTCACGTCCACTTTAGCGTGGAACTCCTCCGCCACGCGCACGGCGTCCTGACCGGTCATGGCATCCACCACCAGCAGCACCTCGTCCGGCTTGAGCACCTTTTTCACCTGCTCAAGCTCATTCATGAGTTCTTCATCGATGTGAAGTCGGCCGGCCGTATCTACGATGATATGGGTGGCGGCGATTTTCTTCGCCTGGTTCAGGGCGTGGGCGCAGATATCTTTGGAGGATGTTTTAGGGTCCTCGGCATATACCGCGACGTCTAGCTGCTTACCGAGCGTCACCAGCTGCTCGATAGCGGCGGGGCGGCGGTTATCGGCGGCCACCAGCAGCGGTTTATGTCCGCCGTGCTTTAGAAGCAGCGCCAGCTTGGCGGCGGTGGTGGTCTTGCCGCTGCCCTGCAAGCCGACCATCATGATGACAGCGGGGGGCTGGGACACGGATGCCAGCTTGCCGGAAGCGCCGTCGCCGAGGGTCTTGATTAGCTCTTCGTTGACGATTTTGACGATTTGCTGGCCGGGCGTCAGGCTCTCCATGACCTCTTTGCCGATGGAGCGTTCCCTGACGCGCCCGGTGAAGTCCTTGACCACCTTAAAGTTAACGTCCGCCTCCAGTAGCGCCAGGCGCACCTGCCGCAGGGCTTCATCGATGTCTTTTTCCGTGAGCTTGCCGCGACTGGTCAAAACGCGAAAGACATTATTCAGTTTTTCCGCAAGGACTTCAAACATACGGTCTAATTATAAGGGGAAAAGGTTAGAGGGGGCAAGACAAGAACACTTCTCCTGCTTTCAGAAGTAGTTATTTCTTATCTCCCGCCGAAAGGTGCTACAATAGCATTACGTCAGGCAAATTTCTAAGGAGAAGATAAAATGGCGGCCAGAAAATATGAAAAATACGTTATGACCGATTTAAAACTCCCGGACATTACGCGCCAACTGGACCAGGAGCATGGGTATAATGAAAGAGCCACCCGCGTAATGTGGCTGGAAGACGAGTTTATCAAGGGCGCTTTCAGCGTAATCTGTTCCTGGTACTGGAAAGAGACCGATGGCGAAGGTTCTCCGTCTCACGTGCATGATTTCGATGAGGTTATCGGCTTTATCGGCGGGGACCCGCAAAATCCCGCGGATTTAGGCGGGGAGGTGGAGTTATGGCTGGAGGACGAAAAGTACCTACTTACTAAAAGCTGTCTTGTTTTTGCCCCCGCGGGACTTAGGCACTGTCCATTGAAAGTTTTAAGAGTTGACCGGCCCTTTATGTTCCTGGCAATTTCACTGACCAAAAAGTACGGTAAAGACGACGTCATTTTGAAGGCACATTGATAATATTGTGACAGTAAAATCACCGTGAAAGAGCATGAGTATTATTCCAGTCCTCCAGCGCCCGACGAATTGCGCCTGCGCTACCTGACCGTGGATGAGGCAATTCCCAGGCTGGAGCGGTTTTTACACGACAGCTACCTGGCGGGCCTGAGACAGGTGAAAGTAATTCACGGCAAGGGCAGCGGGACGCTACGCCTGACGGTGCGGCGGGAGCTGGGCAGACATTCGCTGGTAAAAAGTTTCCGGGCGGGTGAAAAGTGGGAGGGGGGCGAAGGGGTGACCATCGTGGAGTTCAGCGAGAAGTAGAATAAAAATTACCCGGAAAGGGGGAAACGCCACTTGACAAAAAACGTAAAGAAAAAGCAGCTGGGACCGTACCCCATGGAGACGATGAAAAGAGTGGACAAGCCCACGATTAAAATCACGGATAATATTAAGCGTTTCGATGAAAGGGAGCACGGCTTCGGGAAGGTAATGCGGGGGGAGCTGGGGGAGGCAGCCCAGCGGGAAATGGAGCGGTTTGTGCCTAAATTTCCCCTCGGAGGGGCTTTCTTCAAGACTATGGCTCCCCTGGCCCAGTCGGTCGACGGAGAGGTCGCCAGGACCAGAGCGCCCCTGCCGAACGACCCGTCTGAGTTGAGCCGGCACATCAAGCAACTCGGCTACTTCTTGCGGTCGGATATCGTAGGCATCTGCGAGCTGCCCCAGTACGCCGTTTACAGTCACGACGCAATGGGTAAAGAGGTCAATCTCGACCATAAATACGCCATTATCGTGGTGGTCGACCAGAACTACGAGACGATGCTGGGCTCCACCGGAGACGACTGGATTTCCGGTTCGCAGAGCTTTATCGGTTATTCCAACACGGCGCTGATTTCCTGCGTCATGGCCGATTATATAAGGAGGCTGGGCTACCGGGCGCGGGCGCACCACGCTTTAAACTACCAGGTAGTGGTGCCGCCCTTGCTGGTGCTGGCGGGCATCGGTGAAATGAGCCGGGCGGGCATCGTGCTGAACCCTTTCCTGGGGGCGCGCTTCAAGGCAGCGGTGGTCACCACCGACCTGCCCCTGGAACCGGACAAGCCCATCGATTTCGGGCTGCAGGAGTTCTGCGAGAAGTGCCTGAAATGCGCCGTAGAATGCCACGCCAACGCCATCCCTAAGGGCGCCAAAGAGATGTATAACGGCTACGAGACATGGCATTTTGACGCGGAGAAGTGCAGTAAATTCAGGATAATGAATCCCCACGGCTCGGCGTGCGGGCGGTGTATCAAGGTATGCCCGTGGAACAAGTCGGAAGGCTGGACGCATGATTTAGTCCGGTGGATGGTGAAAAGAGTCCCCGTCCTTGACAGTTTTCTGGTAAAAATGGACGACGCCTGGGGCTACGGTAAACAGGATAAAAGGTACAAATGGTGGTACGACCTGGAGGAGGTGGACGGGGTAATTAAAGTGCCGGAGAAATAGCTCTGGCGATTGAAGGGGGTATATTTTTCCTTTATAATAATAGAGTCCAGCATGGTGAGTGTGGCCAAGAGGTCTAAGGCGCCAGGTTGTGGCCCTGGAGATCGAGGGTTCAAATCCCTCCACTCACCCCACCCAGCCCTTCTACCACTCCCCCGTCCACCCCACCAGGGATTTGTCGCTTTGCGTTGTGCGTTCAAATCCCACCTTTGCCCCCAAACACCTCCTGATTTGTTTCCTCCTCACCGGGGAAGTAATCAAATCCCTCCACTCACCCCACCCAGCCTCCTGATTTTTTTCTTTCATCAGAGAAAATAAAATTTGCCGAAAAATTTCGCATGGGGTAAGATTGAAGCTGAACACGGGCGTCTGTAGCTCAGCGGACCAGAGCACCGGTCTTCGGAACCGGGGGTCGTGGGTTCGAATCCCTCCAGGCGCGCCAGTTTTAGAAGGTATTAACTAGATTTTTTCTGAACGGATACAAGCGGCAGTTCTATTACACAATAAGCGGAACCACGTAACTTAGTACTCTGAATCTTATGAGAATGTGAGCCCTTTTTAACCATTGCAGGAGCTATATCTCTAGCCTCAACTGCGATACGTTCAGCCTTTAGTGCCTCACCTTGATTGTAATGCGTTGTCATCTATTTTAATCTCCCCACGCTTCTGTAATTGATTACAAATTTTAACAACTAATTGAAGATCAAGATTAAGACGCTCCGCAATGTCTGAATAATACAGTGTTTTTCCCTCGGAAAATATCTTACGAATTTCTTTTTCCGCATCTTCTTTAGATATTTTACGGAGTATTATTACCTTTTCACTTAGTAAAGAAGCCTCAACAATAGTAAGACGCCCCTCAAGAGATTTGATACGTCCCAAAAGAGAGGCATTATATTCTCGTAAACTACCTATTATTTTTTTGGCTTCAGCAGCCTCTTTGACAATTTTTAATGTTGATTCTTCAGATACTGCCCTAGCTGCGTTGCTAGCTTCCTGCGCTTTTTTTGCGGCCTCTTCAGCGGCTTTTCTGAACGCTTCAACAGCAGCTTTAGCACCCTTATCGGATTCTTCGGCTTTTATTTTAGCTTTTTGAGCCGCCAATCTAGCGGCTTTGGCCGTTTCCTCAGCTTTTCTAGCTGCATCTGCAGCAGCCTTAAGTGCTGTTTTAGCTGCTATTTGTCCGGCTTTTTTAGCTTCTTGAGCTCGTTTCTCTGCTTCTACTGCAGCCTTCGTACCTGCGCCTGCAGCTTCTTTAGCTGCCCTAGCTGCCTCTTCCGCTTTTCGTGCTGCCAACGCCGCTGCCCGAATATTTTCATCCATTTCATCAAGAATTTGAGGAAGTGGTTTCCCCCAAACTTTATATGCTTCTCTGAGTGGTTCTGTGGCTACGTTCATCTTGTCATAAATTTCATTAATAACATTAGTAAATGGCTCCGGCAATTCTTCCGGATACCCCTTTTCATTCGTATCCTTAGATGACTCACCTTTTCCTGTACTCATATCTGTGTCTCCATGCCACGAGAACAAACATTTCTGTTAATGTCCATACTAATACCGGAGGGATTACTTGTCAACTCTAAGGGTTGACGAAAACGTTCTTTATCTTGCAGTTCAGGCCACTGCCGACCTACACGATGGTTTAATAAAAACTTAATTAAAATTCGCCAAAAACACCGTCGCGGTAATGTCTTAACAACTTTACGGGCGTAACAAGATTGGTCAGGTCTTTATTGCTTCTTGAATACACTTTTATATAGTTACCCGTTAGCCCCGACCATACATTGTCGGAGCTTTGCTCCCAGAGGACTTCCAGTGTTTTACCAATGAAATGCTCATGGAATGTTTTACTGCTCTCCTGTGCCAGCGTGAGCATGCGGCCGACGCGCTCTTTAACGATGTTCGCCGGCACACGGTCGGGCATGGAAGCGGCTTCGGTGGCGGGGCGGGGGGAGAAGGGGAAAACGTGAATGCGGGCGAACTGCATCTCGCGGCAGAAGTCAAGGGTCTGATGGAATTCAGTATTAGTCTCACCGGGGAAGCCAACAATAACGTCGGAGGTAACAGCGACATCCGGCACCGATTGACGGATAAGCTCAACGGTCTTACGATAACCGGCTGACTTGTAGCTGCGTTTCATCCTTTTCAGAACGCCATCACTGCCGCTCTGGAGCGAGAGGTGGAAATGGGGACACAGTCGGGCGTCCTGCCAGAGACCCACGAGAGAAGGGGAAACATGGTGGGGCTGGAGAGAGGAGAGACGCAAACGCGGCATCAGAGTATCGGCTAGAATACGCCGGATAAGCCCTTCCAGATTAACGCCGCTACTTTCATAGGAGCCTATTTCTGTGCCTGTTAAAACTACCTCATGATAATCGCCGGCGACGAGGCTACGTACTAAGTCCGTCACTTCTTCAGGCGGGACATTTTGCAGTCGACTACGCAGGAAAGGCACGATGCAGTAAGCACAGAAGTTTTTACAGCCGTCCTGCACCTTGATGAAGGCGCGAGTGCGGCGGGGGGCATGGGAACCGGAAGTCACGGAAGCAATCTTGCCAGTTTTTTGAGGGAGACCCAGCAGTTTAAGGAGATTCATCTTGCGGTCGTTGCCGAGGACAAGCTCCACGCCCTCTATCCTGGCGAGTTCGGCTGGGGCGCGATGGGCATAGCAGCCGATGGCGATGAGTCGGGCGGAGGGATTGCGGCGGCGGGCAAGACGCAGCAGGTGACGCGATTTGCGGTCCGCGACGTGTGTGACCGAGCATGTATTGAGGACATAGATATCGGATTTATCCGAAGGTGTGACAAGTCGATAGCCGGCGGCTTCCAGCTGGCGGGCCAATTGCTGGATTTCCGCCTGGTTTAGCTTACATCCGAGGCTGTCCAAGGCAACGGCGGGGGGCTTCTCAACTTCGTTCATATATAAAGGGTGGTCAATAAAAATTATAACGTCATCCCTGAATGGAGGTCAAAAGGTAAAATTTGGAGATAGAGATAGGGCTTGAACTTGAAAATAAGGACGAAATATGATAAAAAATAGGTATAAATCCCCATTATTTTACATTCTTTCCAGATAAAACGAGGAGGTTACTGACATTAGCAATCAATACAATAGAGTCGTTGTAACCGGCATCGGTGCGCTTACGCCGCTGGGCCTGGACATGCCAACGACATGGGAAAATCTCATCGCCGGTAAATCCGGCGTCGGATACATCACACTCTTCGACGCCTCAAACATGGAGGTAAAAATCGCCGGGGAGGTCAAGGGGTTCGACCCCAATAACTATATCAACCGCAAGGACATACGGCGCATGGACCGCTTTGCGCAACTGGCGGTGGCAGCCGGCTTCCAGGCGGTCAAGGACGCCAATCTTAGAATCGACGAGAGTAATAAAGACGACATCGGTGTATTCATCGGCAGCGGCATCGGCGGCCTGACCACGTTGTTCGACCAGGCCAGAATACTGGTGGAAAAGGGACCGGACAGGGTAAGTCCATTCCTGGCACCGATGATGATTGCAGATATTGCCGCCGCCCAGATATCGATAGCGCTTAGGGTAAGAGGACCCAACATGTGCATGACATCGGCCTGCTCCAGCGGGTCAGACGCTATAGGCCTGGCCGTAGAATACATCAAGAACGGCATCGCACAGGTAATGATTGCCGGCGGCTCCGAGGCGATTATCAACCCACTGGGAATAACCGCCTTCGGCCAGTTGAAAGCGCTTTCTACGAGGAACGACGCGCCGGAGAAGGCATCGCGTCCATTCGATAAAGACAGGGACGGCTTCATACTTTCCGAGGGGTCGGTTGTCCTGATACTGGAGAAACTTGACCATGCCCTGAAACGTGATGCCAATATACTCGCGGAAATAGTTGGCTACGGAGCTACTGCCGACTCCTTCCACGTGACGCAGCCTCTAGAGAGCGGGGAGGGGGCGGCCAAGGCAATGCAGCTGGCGATGAAAAGGGGCAACATCAAGCCCGAGGAAATAGACTATATCAACGCGCATGGCACCTCCACACAGCTTAACGACGTTATGGAGACCAGGGCGCTAAAAATAGCATTCGGCAAGCGCGCCTACAACATACCCATCAGCTCCACGAAGTCGATGACAGGACACCTCATCGGCTGCGCGGGGTCGCTGGAGCCGGCCGTCTGCATCATGACGATTTTAAAAGGCATCGTACCGCCGACCATTAACTACGAGAACCCCGACCCCGAGTGCGACCTGGACTATGTGCCCAACACCGCCCGGCAGGTCAAGGTGAATACCGCGCTGACCAACTCCTTCGGTTTCGGCGGCCATAATTCGGTGCTTATTTTAAGGAAATATGCCGAGGCATAGATTTGAGCCATTGTAGCTGGAAACTGCTGCCACAGGTGGAAGTCCACACCGACAGGGACAGCAAGTCCAGCTATCCCCCGCTACTGATACAACTACTGTATAACCGCGGCGTTACCCGACCGGAGGACATCCCGTCCTTTCTTGCCAGCGACCGCACTTTGATGGCCGACCCGTTATTATTTCCCGACATGGAAAAGGCGGTGGCACGCGTTAACCAGGCGCTGCTCAAAGGCGAGACTATCGGGGTTTACGGGGACTTCGACGCCGACGGCATAACCGCCACCGCCCTGCTCGTGCAGGGGCTATCGCTGCTCCGGGGCAAGGCCATCCCCTATATACCGCACCGCCAGACAGAGGGGCACGGCCTGACCACAGCCGCGTTGAAAAAACTCCACGAACAGGGAGCCAGCCTGGTCATATCCGTCGACTGCGGTATCACGGACACGGCGGAGGTAAAGAAGGCGATGGATACGGGGCTGGACATCATCATCACCGACCACCACAGTCCGCCGGAAGCAGTCCCGGAAGCCCTGGCGATAATCAATCCCAAGCTGAAGAACTCCCGATACCCACATACTAATCTGGCGGGGGTGGGAGTGGCTTTCAAGCTTCTGCAAGCTCTGTTCCGGAGACTGGGTAAAGAGGAGCAAATCTATATGGCGACCGACCTGGTGGCGATAGGAACTATCGCCGATATGTCGCCGCCGCTGGGGGAGAACCGCTTCCTTATCAAAGAAGGCCTGAAAAACATCAACGCCAACCCGCGGCCCGGCATCAGGGAACTAATAAACCAGACACGCCTGGAGGAAGGAAAAATAGACGCGGACAAGATAGCCTGGGTTATCGCGCCGTGCCTCAACGCCGCGGGAAGGCTGGCCGACGGGCTGACCGGCTACAATCTCCTGATGACAGATTCGGACAAGGAAGCGCAGGAGTTGGCGGTCTGGCTGTCACAGAAAAACGAGGAAAGGCAGCGGCTGACTACCGCCACGCTGGAAAGGGCGAGGGAGCAGGTCATCGCCATGGGACTGCCACCTTTATTGATTACCGCCGACAGAGAATACCCGATGGGCATCGCCGGCCTGGTGGCGAGCAGATTAGTCGAGGAATTTTACCGCCCGTCTATTATAATCCATATCGCAGACACGGTCTGTCACGGCAGCTGCCGCAGCATCCCGGAGTTCGATATCATCGCTGCGTTAAACAATTTCAGCAGTTATTTCACACGCTTCGGGGGGCATGCCGCAGCGGCAGGCTTCACCATGCCGACCAAGGACCTGCCAGAGCTGGAACAGGAACTCTCGGCGCTGGTGGCGGAAAAGCTGGCCGGGGTGGAGCTGCGCCCGCACCTGAATATCGACGCCGAGTTAAAACTTAACGAACTGGGCGGGGACACCTACCCGACGACACAGTTGCTGGCGCCGTTCGGGCACGGCAACCCGGTGCCGACATTCATGAGCCGGGGGGTGGAGGTGCTGGAAAGACGCACCATGGGCAACGGCAACCAACACCTGCGGATGAGGCTGAAACAGGGAGGCTCGGTGTGGGACTGCGTGGCGTTCCGGCTGGGCAACCATCAGGGAGAATTCGCGCCGCGTATCGACATCGTTTATAATCTGGAGGTGGACAACTGGGGAGGCAAAAACCAGCTAAGACTGAACATACTGGACTTTAAAAGAAGCGGCTGACAGGAGAGGAAGATGAAAAATCCGAACGGGCCTTATCCGGGGAGGCAGGTATTCCTGGGGATGACGAAAGATAAAAGACCCGCTTTCGCCTACCTGGTTACCGGCCGCTCGCCGCAGAGTCGGGAGAGAAAGGCGACACCGAAAGATAACAGCGTTATAATGGGGCCTATCGGCAATGTTACTTACGACCCGCTAAGACATTATACGGCGGTAAAGTATGATAACAGCATAGGTTTATTAACAGTCAGCAACGGGATACAAACGGAGTCGATTTTCGAGACATATAAACTCCTGTATCATGTAAAGTCCAGGCCGGCGAGCGGCTACCTGAAGAAAATCATGGACGGCGCCAACTACGAGCCGGACAGTTTAAAGACGCCGAGAGTCGCTGGGATTATAACTAATATTAGTGAGAAAAATAAACCAGTTTATATCTTAAGTATCAAGACGGCAGGCAGACCTGCCTTCGTATGGACAGTCAAGCCGAAGGCAGGAACGCTTTACGGCGTTGCCACCTACCGCGGAAACATAGAAAACCCGGGGGCTTATAACACGGCAAAGGGGCCGGCGACTCTCAAATGCGATGCCGATACGCCGCAGAAAATGGCCGAATTCATTTACGAGATATCAGCGGCGGACTACAAAGGCGATAACATCCGGGTATGCGCCATCGGGGGGATGAGGGGGGAGGACAATACCTGGAAGCTGGCGCTGATTAATAGAAATAAGGGCTAGGCAGGCTTTTCAGCGGGGGGTTCGGCGGCTTCCTTCTTAATCCAGCGCGTTTTCCATATCAGCTGCACGCCGGCGAAAATTATCACGACGATGGATATAAGCTGCGCTTCATCCAGCCCGATAAATAGCACATTTCTGTCGCGGATAAAGTCGATGCCGAGTCGCCAGGCGGCATAGAAAACCAGATAGATAAGGAACAGAGAACCGTCGGGGCGGAACCTTTTCCTTAGCATCATTAAGAAACCAAAAACCATAAGGTTATAAATTATCTCATACACCTGGGTGGGGTGCACGGGTGTGCCTATCGGGCCAAAACTGGCAGGATGCGTATAAACAAATGCCCAGGGCAAATCCGTTTCAACACCATAACAGCAGCCATTGATAGTACAGCCAACCCGGCCGACCGCCTGCGCCAGGATAATAGCCGGGGCCACGACGTCCGCCAGATACCCGAAAGAAATTTTCCTGATACGGCTGTAAATCCAGATGCCCAGCGCCGCGCCCAGGACAGCTCCGTAGATGGTGAGCCCCTCACCGCCAATTATTTCCCCGGGATTGCGCATGAAATAATCCCAGTGTTCGAAGACATGCAGCAGGCGGGAAAAAATAACGCCGGAAGGGATGCCGACCAGGGCGGCGTTGAGAATTAAATTATAAGAAAGGCGAGTGTCTTTCCTGACGGCAAGCAAAGCCCAGACAACCACGGTCAGCACCGCCAGCGCCACCATGATGCCGTACCAGCGGACACCGGTGCCGCCGATGTAAAAGGCTACGGGGTTGACATCGATGTATATCATAAAAATCCTACACTTTAAGAGGTTAAAGCCTCGACGAATTCTTTAGCATTAAAAGCAACTATATCTTCCAGTCCTTCGCCGACTCCGATAAGCTGGATAGGCAACTTTAGCTCGTCGCAGATAGCCAGGGCAATGCCGCCCTTTGCTGTGCCATCCAGCTTGGCGATAAATATACCGGTAACACCGACGGCCTCGGTAAAGTAACGCGCCTGGGTAAGCCCGTTCTGGCCGGTGGTGGCATCCAGCACCAGGATAACCTCGTGGGGAGCGGCGGCATCAAGCTTGGCGGCGACGCGGCGGACCTTCATAAGCTCTTCCATAAGATTGAACTTGGTATGGAGTCGGCCGGCAGTATCTATAATGAGTATATCCATGCCGCGGCTTTTAGCCGCCTGCAAGGCATCATAGACGACGGCACCGGGGTCGGCGCCCGGCTGGTGGGCGATTACGTCCACCCCCACCCTCTCGCCCTGCTTCTTAAGCTGGTCGATGGCGGCGGCCCGAAAGGTATCCGCCGCAGCCAGAAGAACGGACTTACCTTCCTTTTTATATTTATATGCCAGTTTTGCGATAGAGGTGGTCTTACCGCTGCCGTTAACGCCGACGACGAGTATAACTTCAGGATGGGCTGCGACATTAAACGGGCGGGCAGGAACAGACAGAATTCCGACCATCTCTTCCTGGAGGATGTCGCGGATATGAGAGCCGTCCAGCTTTGCCTCAGAAGCATGGTCTTTAACGGCGTTAATGAGCTTGGATGTGGTGACAACGCCGACATCGGCGGAGATAAGCAGCTCTTCGAGCTCGTCCCAAGCCTCTTTACCGATAGCGGCCCGGTCGAAGAGGGACATGGCCTTATCGAACCAGGTATCGCGGGTGCGTTTTAAGGCTTTTTGAAAGATATTAATGGGACAACCTCCTGTTAATAGTATATAAGTTACAGGGAGCAAATAACAAGTAATAAAAAGTGAGGGTAAAACATCGGGTAAATACCCTTAAAAAAATGAATGTTACCCCTGTTGTCGTTATGTCAAAGGGCAGGTAAAATTTTTACAGGATACCAATATACAGGGAGGCCGCGTGCTTACGGAAAATTACCTGTTATTCGCCATTTTTATGATGTTCAACCTGTGGGCGGTAATAGCCTTCTGTATCTACATCATCAGACCCCTGCAGACACGCTGGGCGATAATCCAGGCACGCAAGATAGTAGCCGAGGGCAAGGTAAAGAACGACTGGCGGTTCCGCAACGTTTACCGTATGCTGGCAACCGCCAGAAACGACCTCGAAGCCGCCAAGCTCTGGCAGAAACTCGACAGCATGAAATAATAAGAATTCACATAGCCATCTCTATAAAAGAGGGGACGGCGCAAACTCCAGGACTGTATTTATACAA
>JAFGOC010000022.1 GCA_016926705.1 Dehalococcoidales bacterium
GGAGGGGGTGGGATTCGAACCCACGGTCCTTCAGAGAAGGACAACGGTTTTCAAGACCGTCACCATAGGCCACTCGGACACCCCTCCATCAACTGGTTCATTATACTTGGTGGAGAATGCCGCGTCAAAGGGTTTAGTTGCCGCCCGGCCGCTGTGCATAACAAGAAAAGTGCAAATAAAATGTGACTTTAAATATTGACAAAACATGAAAAACGTAATAAGGTATAAATGGACTGTAAATTTTCTGCGGTCTATCAAATATCTCCGTTCCTTCTTACTATACCAACCAACTCAAAAGCCTGACTGAATATTTTTTCAGTTTGTTCAGTTGACTCGAAAGGAGGTCGCGGTATGCAGTACAAATCCTATACGCTGCACAATTTCAGAGACTTGCCGCAGATGGCTAATCTCTCCGAGGAGCAACGAAAAAACATCGAGATCGTCGGCTCGGTGCTGCCTTTCAAAACGAATAACTACGTCGTCGAACAGTTAATCGACTGGGCGAACATTCCTGACGACCCCATGTTCGTCGTTACTTTTCCGCAGAAAGAGATGCTGAAGCCGGAGGACTATAAAAAGATAGGAGACCTGTATAAGTCCGGGGCAGACAGCCAGGCGATTAAACAGGCGGCTGATGAAATAAGAATGCGACTTAACCCCCACCCTGCCGGGCAGCTTCAATACAATGTACCCGAATTTAACGGTGAAAAACTTTTCGGCATACAGCATAAGTACTCGGAAACAGTCCTGTTTTTCGCGGCACAGGCCCAAATATGTCACGCGATTTGCACCTTCTGTTTCCGCTGGCCCCAATTTGCCGGGATGGAAGACCTGAAGATATCAACGCGAGAGATAGAATTACTGGCACACTACGTTAAAGCCCATCCAGAAATAACCGACGTTCTTTTCACCGGGGGCGACCCGCTGATTATGAAGGCAGAGCTGCTGGCAGGATATATAGAGCCCTTGCTCTCCAAGGAAATTCCCCATCTTCGTACGATACGAATCGGCACCAGGGCTTTAACTTACTGGCCCTACAAGTTTGTAACCGATAATGACGCTGATATCCTGCTAAACCTCTTCAAGAAAATAAAGCAATCCGGCAAGCACCTGGCATTTATGGCGCATTTTAATCACCCCGTTGAACTGGAGACTGACATAGTTAAGGAAGCAATCAGCAGGATACTGGCAACAGGCGCGATGATAAGAACACAGTCGCCCATCCTGCGGCACATCAACGATTCGTCTGAAAGCTGGGCCGAACTGTGGCGTCGGCAGGTCATGCTCAACTGTATTCCCTACTATATGTTCGTCGCCAGGGACACCGGGCCGCAGGAATATTTCCACATACCTCTAGTAGAAACTTGGGAAATATTCAAGAAAGCCTACCAGTCCGTCAGCGGTATATGCCGGACGGTAAGAGGTCCGGTAATGTCCTGCCTGCCGGGGAAGGTGCAGTTACTAGGTGTTGCCGAGGTACGGGGAGAAAAAGTATTCGTTCTTCGTATGATACAGGGCAGGAACCCTGACTGGGTGGACCGTCCCTTCTTTGCGGCTTATGATGAAGAAGCAGCATGGTTCGATGATTTGAAGCCCGCCTTCGGAGAGGAAAAATTCTTTTTCCAGGACGAGCTTGACCACATTCTCGCGCCAGGAGAAAAGGAACCGGTTTACTAAAAAGTGGTATATATTTTCCGGATACCTATTTCAGATTTAAAGGCCGGCGGCGGAGCTCAAAAACGTTCTTAACCTCGGCATCGGGGCATGAAAGAATCAGCATATCCGGGTCTTCCTGCCAGTGGAAAGTCCCCCCGACGCTTAGCACCAGGGCGGCGGGGTAGAGGGCGTTATAGACCAGGCTGCACATGTTCGGCGGCGTAAAGTACCTTAAGACCCACTCGTCGCCGATTTTATGGCCGCAATGGCAGGGCTGGTCGTTCGCTATCAGCTTGATGACAACCTCATATTACTTTATTTCCATGAATGTACTCCTGTAGTAGCCATTAAGCGATATTATATAGGGGTCGAGAGATATATTGCTACAATACAAAGACACCCCATCGACGGAAAGGCTTAATTTCGCCTTTTTCCGTCGACGAGGCTCCAATTGACTTATTTAAATATTTTTTATTTTACGCGGTTTTTCGATATAGTACCACGCCGGTCATGATCAAGGACGCGCCGAGGAGGATGTTCACAATACCCATCATGCGGATGAAGGCGGTAACGCCCATATTGGATTTAGCCAAGGCGAGTAAAGCCCTCTGCTGACCAAGGTAGTTATACATGGCACTGGGCATAGCTGTTTGTGCCTGTATTCCGGGTTCTTCCGCCATTTTTATCTGGTCATATTTTGCGGCTACTATGTCATATTTCCCTTCGACTTCATCGAGAGTCAGGGGTGCGACAGATTCGGCAATTTCCTGTTCGCCGGAACTTGCCTGGGGGATAAAAAGAATACCGAAGACAAGTGCTGCCAGGCCCAAGATGATGATGATTGCTGCAAGTACGCGCATTTGATGATACCTCCCTTATCTAGATGCATAGAATTACTAGGTATAATAAAGGAAAAAATCAATTGTGTCAAGCGGAAATATCAAAAAGATTGTTTACCTCATTGTTATAGGATTTTCGTTATAAAAGTTTAAATACGTCATCCACCCCTTTACCATAATGCGCGGATAACTTATAATTAGTCGTAACCTGCCCTTGAAAAAGGGGAGATTATAAAATTTGTACAAGTAGGGGAAATATGCCGTCGAAGCTGGATGATATTTTTAAGCAGAGAAGACAAAAGCTGGAGCGCCTGCGCGGGCGCGGTGTCAATACGTACCCCAACCGCTTTGACCAGACCCATACTACGCAACAGGCGATAGATAAACTCAAAGAATACGAAGAAAAAAGTGAAGAGCCCCCGGAGGTTTCTACCAGGAATTTATTGGACGGTAATCCACTGGTTAATATCGCTGGACGTGTTACCGCGAGACGGAATATGGGGAAAATAGTATTTATGGATCTGCGTGACGGATCCGGTAAAATTCAGCTACTTCACGGTGACCGACTTGACCCATCTCTACTAGACTTGCTCAAAGATATTGACATTGGCGACTTTATTGGAGTAAGTGGCCGGCTTTTTTATACTAAGACACAAGAGCCTACTGTCGCCGTTCAGGAATTTGTCATTCTAACCAAGTCTTTGCGGCCGCTGCCGGAAAAGTGGCACGGCTTGAGCGATACCGAGATTCGCTACCGCCAGCGCTATATCGACCTCATCGCCAACACCGGCGTCAGGGACATTTTCAAAACGCGCAGTCGGATTATCGCCGCGATACGCCAGTTCCTCGACAA
>JAFGOC010000023.1 GCA_016926705.1 Dehalococcoidales bacterium
AAAGCCGACGCGGCCGCGCCGCTGTGATTGGTAAACCGTAACAGGAACCATAAGCCAGAACGCCGACCCCTGGAAAGCCTACAGTACTTCGCGGGGAAGTGGTAGGAATTTTTATTAGGTTATCAATCCCCTCGTCTTATTGCAGGCGGGGGTTTATTTTAATTTAAAGGAGGACAAATGAAAAACACTCTAAGAAAAATCGGGGCGGTATTGATGGGAATCGTTATCTTTACAGGAATACTGACGTCTTGCGGGACTGCCGAGGACACAATGGCAGTGCCGACACCTTTGACCATTACAGACCACTTCGGGAGAGTGGTAACGATTGAGAATACCAATCCACAGAGAATAGTCTCGCTGGCGCCGAGCAATACGGAAATACTCTTCGCGCTGGAGCTGGGCGACCGCATTGTAGGCGTCACGGATTACTGCAACTACCCACCCGAGGCAGCCGCAAAACCCAGCGTCGGCGATTACACCGAACCCAATCTCGAGGTAATTATCAGCATGGAGCCGGACCTGGTGCTGGCAACGGATGAGCACGAAACGGAGATGGCACAGCTTGAGAGCCACGGAATCACCGTCGTCGGCATCAATCCGACGACCATCGATGAGGTATTAGCTTCAATTACGCTCGTCGGTTTAATCACTGGCCAGGAAACCGAAGCCGCCGCTTTGGTCGGCGATATGCAGGCAAGGATAAAAGCCGTCACCGATAAAACAGACGCGCTGTCGGAAGCGGAAAAAACGAGGGTTTTTTACATCATCTGGCACGACCCCATTTGGACAGCCGGGGCGGGTTCATTCGCCAATGCGTTAATCGAAATGGCGGGAGGTATGAATATCGCCCGTGACCTTAGTGGCTATGCAGACATCAGCATGGAAGCCGTACTCGCCGGCAATCCGCAGGTAATTATCGCCGGGGTCGGCATGGGCACGGGAGAGGACCTGCCGCTGGAGTATATGAAAACAGAACCCAGGCTGGAGGTAGTGGACGCCCGTAAGGACAACAGGATTTACAGCGTAAACATGGATATAGTGGGGCGACCGGGACCACGGATTGTAGAAGCGCTCGAGGAGTTCTTCGAGCTGATTCACCCGGAACTTGCGGACTAGCAGAAAAAAAAATGAGCTAAAGAAAGAACCGGTCAACAAGAACCGATAATATGCCAGAAAAAAGTAAGTCTTCACCGCAGGCCATAGGCTACTTGTACGGCAGGCGCACGCGCATCTTCAGCCTGCTGGGGTTAGGCATCATCCTGATATTAATCATCGGGATTGCAACCAGCATCGGCAGCGTGCCAATTCCGCTGGGGACGACGGCCGGCATATTGGTGGACAAGCTGCCGTTCGTAGAGATAACCCCCACGTGGCAGGATGCAACCGCCACCATCGTGCTGGATATACGCCTGCCTCGCATAATCCTCGCGGGGCTGGTCGGGGCCGCCCTGGCGGTAGCCGGGGCCACCTATCAGGGATTGTTCCGCAATCCCCTCGCCGACCCCTATTTAATCGGTGTAGCGCAGGGAGCGTCGCTGGGGGCTGTTATCGGTTTTCTATTGCCCGCCGCCTGGAACCTGTCGGGCATGGGCGTAATACCGGTGTTCGCCTTCATCGGGGCAATCGCCGCCACCGTGGTCGTTTACTTCCTGTCGCGGGTGGGAAAAACCCTGCCGGTGACCACGCTGATACTGGCCGGGGTTGCCTTGAGCGCCCTGCTGGGGTCGATTGTCTCCTATCTCGTCATATCCAGCGGCAGCAAGCTGCATAGTATAGTCTTCTGGATGATGGGGAGCTTCTCCGGCAGTGCCTGGTCGGAGGTATTTTTGGTACTGCCCTACATAGCGGTGGGGATAGCGGTAATCGTCATATTCGCCCGGCTGCTTAACGTAATGCAGCTCGATGAAGAGCAGGCGCAGCAGCTGGGCGTAAACGTAGAGAAGTTCAAGATAATATTGCTGGCGGCAGCCACCCTGATTACCGCCGCCAGTGTTGCCTTCGTCGGGACGATAGGCTTCGTGGGCATTATCATTCCCCATGCTGTGCGCCTGATATGGGGCGCCGACCACCGCTTTTTGCTGCCGCTATCAATTTTAACGGGGGCGATTTTCATGATACTGACCGACCTCGTTTCCCGCACCGTGCTGGCGCCCACTGAAATACCCATCGGAGTAATCACGGCCATCTGCGGCGCGCCGTTCTTCTTATACTTGCTGCGCCGCAGGAAGAGAGCTATTTTTTAAGGCACCGCCATGATAGAACTGGAAATGAGAAACGTAACGCTGGGATACGACCACCACCCGGTGATGGAGGACGTTACTTTTAAAGCATCGCCGGGGGAGGTGGTGGGGCTAATCGGGCCCAACGGCTCCGGCAAGTCCACGATAATCCGCGCTTTAAGTCACCTCATCCGCCGCAAGTCGGGGGTAATCACGGTGGGGGGAAGAGACATTGAGAAAATCAAACGTCAGGAGCTTGCCTGCCTGCTGGGCGTGGTGCCGCAGCTGCCGCTGCTTCCCAGCACCTTCACCGCCTTCGAGATTGTGCTCATGGGCAGGAACCCGCACCTGGGCCTGTTCGAGGCCGAGAGTCGACGCGACTTCGAGATAACGCGGCAGGCCATGGCCAGGACCGGCACCGGGAAGCTGGCGAACCGGCACGTCAACGAGCTGTCCGGCGGTGAAATACAGTGCCTGCTCATCGCGCGGGTGCTGGTGCAGGAGACGCAGGCAATTCTCCTCGACGAGCCTACCGCCAACCTGGACATCGGGCGGCAGGAAGATATACTTGACCTGATTAAGAACCTGTGCCGGGAGAACAACCTGACGGTGCTGGCCGCCATCCACGACCTCAACCTGGCGGCGCAGTACTGCGACCGCCTGATACTGATTAACGATAAACATATCCACGCGCAGGGAACGCCGGCGGAGGTCATCACCAATGCCAATATCAGCCGGGTGTACGGAGCGGAGAACTGCGTTTTCACACACCCAGTCAACGGCCTGCCGACCGTGCTTTTAAGCGCTCTTAAGAAAAAGGAAATTGGAAGAAACACAATTTCACAACGGTAAGATAAACGTATATAATATTAGCTAATTCTATCCGGCGAAAATGAGAAACTCTAAATTCTAAACAAATACAAATCTTAAATCTCAAGGAAAGAAACGAATTTATGAAACTGCTTACAAACACTATTAAGAATATCAAACCGCTGGATAAAGCGGCGATGGACAGGGCAAAAGCCCGCCAGGACCGGCTTACCAAGCCGGCGGGGAGCCTGGGCAAGCTGGAAGAGCTGTCTATCCGGATAGCGGGCATCCAAGGGAAGGCCAGTCCGGAAATCAAGAACAAAGCCATGATTACCATGGCTGGCGACCACGGCGTGGTGGACGAGAAGGTGGGCAACTGGCCGAAAGAGGTCACGGCGCAGATGGTGGAGAACTTCTTAAGGGGCGGGGCGGGGATTAACGTGCTGGCGAAGCAGGCGGGCGCGAGAATCGTGTTCGTGGACATGGGCGTTGCCGGCGACCTCAAGCCGCACAAGCAGCTCATCGTAAAGAAGGTAGATTACGGTACGAAAAATATGTGCCAGGGCCCGGCCATGACGGAGGCACAGGCTACAATGGCCATCGAGGCCGGCATTGAAATCGTCAAAGATGAAGCTAAGAAGGGCCTGGATATCGTGGGGACGGGAGACATGGGCATCGGCAACACCACGGCCAGCAGTGCTGTCTTCGCGGCTATTTCCGGCAAAAAAGTCGAGGCAACGACGGGGCGCGGCACCGGACTAACCGACGCGCAGCTAAAGCACAAGATAGATGTCATCAAGCGCGCGCTGGCAGTCAACAAACTTGACCCGTCCAAACCCATAGATGTATTGGCGAAGGTGGGCGGCTACGAAATCGGGGGTCTGGCGGGAGTAATATTGGGGGCCGCAGCACGGAGGATACCGGTGGTTATCGACGGGTTTATTTCCGGGGCGGCGGCTATCATCGCCACTAAGCTTGCGCCGCAGGCTAAAGACTATATTATCGCCGCGCATGTCTCGGCGGAGGCAGGGCATACCGCGATGCTCGAATACCTGGGGCTGAAGCCGCTGCTTGACCTGGAAATGCGACTCGGTGAGGGGACGGGGGCCGCGCTGGGGATTATAGTTATCGAGGCGGCCGTGATGACGCTCAACGAGATGGCTACCTTTGCCGAGGCCGGGGTCTCGGAAGGAGAATAAGAGTATCAAAAGCTTTTTGGTCGCAGCGCAGTTTTTAACCAGCATTCCGGTACGCCTCAAAGGAGAGTTGCGTCCAGAACAGCTGGGTCGGTCTACGCTTTACTTTCCGCTGGTGGGGCTGGGTATAGGAGCGATATTAGCAGGCCTGAACTGGGTCTTTAACCTGACGCTGCCGGCGCCGGTCACCAGCGCCCTGCTGATTACGGCCCTGGTGATACTCACCGGTGCAATGCACCTGGACGGGCTCTCTGATACCTGCGACGGCATGGCGGGTCACAAAACGGTGGAGGAAAGGTGGCGCGTAATGCACGACAGCCGCGCCGGGGCCTTCGGGGTGGTGGGGATTATCCTGGTGCTGCTTATACAGTACGCCGCGCTGAACAGTGTCCCGGCGGACAAGATGACGGCGGTCCTGCTCTTTATGCCGACGATAAGCCGGTGGGCGATGGTCTATGCCATTTACGCTTTCCCTTACGCACGCAAAGAAGGGCTGGGGACGGCTTATAAAACGGCGACACGCTGGCCTCAATTTATCATAGCCACAATCATTACATTAGCGATTGCGGGGGCGCTCTACCCGCTACTCAACGTAACCGGATTTATAGTGTTTAGCGGTGTATTGGTGATTACAACGGGACTTGCATTCTATTTCAAGTACAAATTCGCGGGGCTTACGGGAGACACCTACGGAACTATCAACGAGATTGGAGAGGTAATAGCGCTGATAGTGGTTGTAATTATCTGTAAAGTGGGGGTGGGGCTGATTTGACGAAAAAAGCCAGTACCATAATGATACAGGGTACGGCGTCGGCGGTGGGCAAAAGCATTATCGTCACGGCGCTCTGCCGCATCTTTAAGCAGGACGGGTATAAAGTGGCGCCGTTCAAGAGCCAGAACATTGCGCTCAACTCCTTCGTGACGGAGGGGGGCGGGGAAATCGGGCGCGCGCAGGCGGTGCAGGCGGAGGCGGCGGGCATCACGGCGACGGTGAAAATGAACCCGATACTCCTCAAGCCCACCTCAAACTCCGGCTGCCAGGTAGTCCTGCTGGGCAGGGTGGACAGGAACATCGCCGCGCAGGACTATACCAATTACGCCCCTGCCCTTCTCAAAACTGTAACGGGGTCGCTGGAAAAACTGCGCGCCGAATACGAAATAGTCGTTATCGAAGGGGCGGGCAGCACGGCAGAGATAAACCTCAAAGACCGCGAAATCGTCAACATGCGCATCGCCAAAGCATCGGACAGCCCGGTGCTGCTGGTGGGGGATATCGATAAAGGGGGCGTGTTTGCGTCGCTGGTGGGCACGCTGGAGCTGCTGGACAGGGACGAACAACGTTATGTAAAGGGAATGATAATCAATAAGTTCCGCGGCGACGTCAGCCTGCTGAAACCGGCTATCGACTTCACCGAAAAAAGGACGGGGTTGCCGTTGCTGGGGGTCGTCCCCTACTTTCAGAACATCCGTATCGCGCAGGAGGACTCCGTCTATCTGGACGAACGGGAGAAAAACAATGCGAGCGGGGGATTGAACGTTACCGTTATACGGCTGCCGCACATCTCCAACTACGACGACTTCGACCCGCTGGAAGAAGAATGCACGGTCAGCTATATCCGTCAGCGCTTCGAGATGGGCAACCCTCACCTGATTATCATCCCCGGCACCAAGAGCACGATTAACGACCTCCAGTACCTGCGGCAGTCCGGCCTGGCCGACCTCATCATGGAAAAGGCCGCCGCCGGCACGCCCATCGTGGGCATCTGCGGGGGCTACCAGATGCTCGGCAGGAAAATCCTCGACCCGCAAAGAGTGGAGTCGGACCGGGCGGAGGTGGAAGGGCTCGGTCTCCTTGATATCGTGACTGAGTTTGCCGACGAAAAATCGACACGGCAGGTAAAGGCAATAGTAACATCGGATACCGGGCTGCTGGCGGGGGCAAAAGGACAGGCAGTCTCCGGCTACGAGATACACATGGGGCAGAGTCAAACCGGTGAACAAACTCCCGCCTTCCGGATTATCGAGACGCCGCAGGGTAAAACCGACTATGCAGACGGCGTATTGAATAAACAGGGCACGGTGCTGGGGACTTATATGCACGGGCTGTTTAATAACGATGATTTCCGCCAGTTTTTCCTGAATAACCTGCGGCGGCATTGGGGACTGCACGAAAACAAGTCCGGCGCCAGAACAGATAGAGACAGGGAATATGACAAGCTGGCGGACGTAGTCAGGCAGAACCTCGATATGAAAAAGATATACAGGATAATGGAGGCAGGGGTGTGAAAAGTATCTTAATAACCGGGGGCGCGCGGAGCGGTAAAAGCCGAATAGCGGCCGAACTGGCCGCTAAAGCGGGCGGAAAGGTACTCTTCGTGGCGACGGCGGAGGCAGGCGATGACGAGATGAAGCGGCGCATCGAGGCCCACCGCAAAGCCCGACCAAAAGACTGGCAAACAATTGAAGCGACCACGCATATCGGCGGCCGGATTGCAGAAAATATCGGCGGGGCGAAAACGGTGATTATCGACTGCGTTACGCTGCTGGTCAACAATATCTTTGAAGAACATGGTGGAAAGACCGTCCCAGCCGCGCTGGAAAAGGCGGTCACGGCAGAAATAAACGAACTGCTGGAATGTATCAAGAAGACCAAAGCAGACTTCATCATCGTCACCAACGAGGTGGGGCTGGGGATTATACCGGGGGACAGGGTAAGCCGTTTGTACCGCGACCTGCTGGGCAAAGCCAACCAGGTGCTGGCGCAGGGGGTGGACGAAGTGTATTTTATGGTTGCCGGCATACCGGTGACGGTGAAAAAGAATTGATACAAATCTGTTGACAGCCAACATACGTTAGTGTAATATATCCCTATCTAATGCCCCGTCAACATTATCAGGGCTATCTTTATAGAGAGGTGAATTATGCCGTACTACGTAATGCTTACCAAGCTGACCGACCACGGAAGAAAGACGTTAATGCAGAACCCCGGCAGAATCTGGGAGGTCAACAAAGAGGTGGAAAACATGGGGGCGAAAATCCTTAACCAGTACGCAATACTGGGCGAATATGACTTCGTCAATATAATGGAAGCACCCAATAACACCGTTATCGCCAGAGTTGCCTCCGCGCTGGGTTCCAGGGGAACGCTGGAGCCGCTGACCTTCGCCGCCATTACCATAGAGGACCTGGTCAAAGAGATACAGATGGCTAAAGCCCTGAACGACTAATAAATTTTCATTTAAAAATCAGTTATTCTGTGTAAAGATAAACGACCACACCCGCGGACTAAACCTTTAAGTCAGGCTTCCGGGGTGTGGTATTGTTTATGGGCGAATGGGTAAAGATGACATGACCGCACCTGTGAAGTCGTTGAAATGGTACCGGCAGCTCGCTGAAAGGAAGGGAAGACTCGAAGCTGGGGCCTTTACCGTTGAAGGCGAAAAAGCCATCTTACAAATAGCCGCCAGCCGCCCCGAGGCAATAACGGAAATCGTCAGCTTGGAGCGCCCCCCCACCCCTTTACAGGATTATCCGGTACGCAAAGTCACGGCAAGCCAGTTCAAATACATCGGTAGCACGCAAACGCCGCAGGGAATCATGGCAGTGGTCAGGATACCGGCGGATACGTATTCCTCCAATCTGCCCGCAGACCCGGGTAAGCGAATACTGCTGCTGGAGGACATCCAGGACCCCGGCAACACCGGCACGCTGATACGCACGGCGGCGGCTTTTTACTACGACGGCGTGATACTGACGGAAAACGGCGCCGACCCGCTGGCGCCGAAGTGCGTGCAGGCAACGGCGGGGACCGTGCTGTCTTTATGGTTAAGACGTACGGCACAATACCTGACGATGGTACAGGAGTTGAAAGAAAAGGGCTACAAAATAATCGCCGCCGAGGTCAAAGGCACGGAAGAACCCGCAATCCTTTCAAAGCAGGAAAAACTGATGCTGGCGCTGGGCAATGAAGCGGCGGGACTGTCTCGAGGACTGCTGGAAATAGCCGACCATCGCGTGCGGATACCCACCGCGCCGGAAAAAGCAGAAAGTTTGAACGTAGCCGCCTGCGGGGCGATAGTGATGTATTTAAGCTCGCAGAACTAACTGGTTCGTTAATTTTTATGTCTTATTTGTCCAGGCCGCGCTGGAGTCCGCGCAGATAGGAAATTTCGCCGATATGCTGCGAGGCGTGACTGGCGGTGAAGGAAAGCAGCATAGCTATCGGCATATCGCCCCAGGGCATCTTCAGCACCTTTTCCAGCTCGGCCGGCGTTACATTTTTCACATATTCGAGCGTAGCGGCACGCACAGCAGCGCCGTATCTTAAAATTTCTTCTAGGGCGGGAACGGGGAAATTATCCACCTGCTCTACCGTATAGTGGGCGCCGGCCTCACCGGGGTCGAGATTAAGCTGTGTATACCACTTGCCCGTCTCCCAGAGCTCCTTCTTGCCCTTAAGATGGGTCTGGATAAACGAGTCTTCGGACTTGAAGATGTGAAAGAGAATCAGCCCGATGGAATTGCAGCCGCTGGCAGGGCGCCAGACGATTTCCTCCTGTTTCAAGCCGTCAAGGACCCGTTTGAGTCCGTGGTCCAGTCCCTCTATCTGCATACGTATTAAATCTTTAACTTCCATTTTTATTCATACCTCCTGGTTACGGAAAATGATTTCCAGACATTGCTGTATTATAGTGACACAATACGGTGCAATAAATCAAATTCCAGCACAGATATAAACATCATTGAATAGAAAGCGATAAGATTATAGAATATAAAGCATCCGGGTAAAGTAATTTGACGGGGGCAGTTTAGAAATTTTCATGAAATACGATTTCGACCGGGTATATTCCAGGAAGAACACCGGCAGCGCCAAGTGGGACGCCATTAAGGCAATTTTCGGCAGCGAGGACGTGATTCCGATGTGGGTGGCGGACATGGACTTCCCGACGGCAAAGCCGATTGTCGAGGCGTTGAAAAAGCGCGCCGAGCACCCGTTTTACGGCTATACTCACGCGGCGCCGGGTGTCACCGAGGCTGTCACCGACCGCTTACAGAGGAAGTTCAACTGGAAAGTGGAGCCGGAATGGGTAGTCTTTACGCCCGGCGTTATCCCGGCTCTAAGCATGGCCGTGAAAGCCCTCACACACCCGGGCGACGAGATAATTCTCCAGGAGCCCGTTTACTTTCCGTTCTTCTCGGTAGTGAAGGCTAACGGCTGCCAGGTGGCGACCAACCAGCTTAAGCTGAACAACGGGCGCTACGAGATGGATTTTACGGAGCTGGATAGCAAATTTGAATCAAGGGGCGGGATGGAATTCGGGGGGAATAGAATTAAGGCTATCATATTGTGCAATCCTCATAATCCCATCGGCAGGCTGTGGGGCAAAGAGGATTTAACGCGGCTGGGGAAAATCATGCTCAAGCAGGAAATACCCATAATCTCCGACGAAATCCACTGCGAGCTTTTATATAAGGGACATAAGCATACGCCATTCGCGACGCTATCCAGGGAGTTCGAGCGGAACAGCATCGTCTGCATGGCGCCCAGCAAGACCTTCAATCTGCCGGGACTGCACGCCTCTTCCATCATTATCCCCGATAAAAAGCTGCGGGATAAATTCAGCGAGGCGAGGGCCGGGTCAGGGTACGGCATGAACATCTTCGGTCTGACGGCAATGGAGGCGGCCTACCGCTACGGTGACGAGTGGCTGGAGCAGCTGCTTGTCTATTTACAGGGAAATCTTGATTTCACGCTCAAGTATTTTAAAGAAAAAATTCCAAAAATTAAGGTCATCAAGCCGCAGGCGACCTACCTGCTCTGGCTGGACTGCCGGGGGCTGGGGCTGGACGACCCGGCTTTAAGCAGCTTTATGAAAGAAAAGGCTAAAGTGGGCATGAACGACGGCTTCATATTCGGGGCGGGGGGCTCGGGCTTCCAGCGGATGAATATAGCCTGTCCGCGTACGATTCTTGAGGAAGCGCTGCAGCGTATCGAAAAAGCGGTCGGTATGCTTTAATAAAACAAATTATGTGAAAGGATAAGTCATGGCCGAAAAACGCTACGCCAAGAACATCGTCACCGACACCAGGGAATACACTCCGGAAGAAATAGCCAGGATGCAGGAGATGATGAAAGACCACCCTATAAAGTCGACCATAGAGCTGATACGGCTGCTCTGGATGGACGATACCAAGGTGAAGGGCGCCACGTTCTACATGGAGTGCATCTGGCTGTGGGGCGGGAAAACCACCTCCGGCACGACGGAAGAGCCGCATGTTCACCCCTTCGATGAGGTTATAGGGTTTATCAGCAGCGACCCGGATAACCCCGGAGAGCTTGACGCCAGGATGGAAATAATACTCGGGGATGAAACGCATTTCCTCACGAAAAGCTGCCTGGTGCACGTGCCGGCTGGCATGAAGCACTGCCCGCTGACCTTCCGCGAGGTCAACCGGCCGGTCTTCTTCTTTACGCTGGCACCGATAAGCCGGTACGGCCGCACATTAGAGTCGATGAAAGCTGAAGATGCGCCGCCCTTAAAGATACCTCCTTTCAAAGCGCCGCCTAAGGATAAATCGGGCTCGAGGTACGCCAGGTACATCATCACCGAGCCCAAGCGTCACGGGCCGCCCCCAGACCCGAATCGGCCAATGCCACCGCCGCCCAAAGCCAGGACAACCCACATGGTATCTCTGGACGGGGAGGTCTCGCCGGGGGCTTTTTACGTGGACTTCGTCTGGATATGGAGCGGGGACATGACCATGGCGCCGGAGCCGCACGCCCACGACTTCGACGAGATGATTGGTCTGGTGGGCTGGGCGGACAAAGAGCGCCCGCGGGATATCGACGGTGATGTATCCATTAAAATCGGCGATGAACTGCATAACATCAAACAAAGCTCGCTCGTCTTCGTGCCGAAAGGACTGAAGCACTGCCCCAT
>JAFGOC010000024.1 GCA_016926705.1 Dehalococcoidales bacterium
AGTGAAAAGGACTTGATGTAAATCGGGAGGCGGGTAAATGAATCTAAACACGCTTCATAAGCTAAGCTACGGTATGTATATCGTCGGCTCGCATAGAGGCGATAAGCTGAACGGGCAGATTGCCAACACCGTCTTCCAGATTACCTCCGAGCCGCCGACGGTTGCCGTAAGCATCAACAAGCAGAACCTGACCCATGAATATATAAAGGACAGCACGGTCTTCTCTGCATCGGTGCTGTGCCAGGCGACTCCCCTGCCCTTCATCGGTGGCTTTGGTTTTAAGTCGGGCAGGGACACTGACAAGCTGAAAGGCCTGAAATATAAAGTTGGGCAGACAGGCTCGCCCATATTTTTAGATAATACGACGGCTTATCTGGAGGCAGAGGTTATAAAGGATATAGATGCTGGTACGCATACGATTTTCATCGGCAGGATTGTAGCTGCGGAAATCCTCACCGAGGAACCATGCATGACCTATGAATATTACCACCAGGTAAAGCGCGGCACCACTCCGAAGACCGCCCCCAGCTATATAGCAAAGGATAAAGGAGGCGAAAAGAAGATGGCAAAGTGGGAATGTACTGTATGCGGTTACATCTACGACCCGGCAAAAGGAGACCCCGATAACGGAGTCTCGCCGGGGACGCCCTTTGAAAAACTCCCCGATGACTGGGTCTGCCCGGAATGCGGGGCTGCCAAGAGCGAATTTAAGAAGGTGGAGTAAATTAATATAATCCCAACGCATATATATATGAAAAAGTGGGGCATCAACTACATATTCTTCGTGCTTCTGCTTGTCCTCGGTCTTATCCAGGCGGTATCGGGCTTCCTGCTCTGGCTGGTTATACCCGGCGGACACAGGGGGTTCGGCTTCGGTCAGGTATCGGGTGACCTCATCTGGTCGAGATATACCTGGATTGAGATTCACGACTGGACGGCGGTGGCATTTGTAATCGTGGTGATAATCCATATAATATTACACTGGCGATGGATCGTTGAAACTTCAAAGAGAATTATCGGAGTAAGAAAATAAAAGGGAGGTAAACGGTGGAAAAGAAAAAAATTATCGAGCTGTTAAACGCGGACCTTCAGGATGAGCACGGGGCAATAATTCAGTATTTGATTCACGCCTATTCTATGGGCGAAGGCGAGCTGTCCTGTGAAATCGAGGCCATCGCCCGGGACGAAATGAGGCACCTCGACTGGCTGGCGGAAACAATCGTGGAGCTCGGCGGCAAGCCCAGCCTGAAGAGGGGCAAGCAGAACATGGCGGGAAAAACGGTGCCCCAATGGATGCAAAATGACGTGGGACTGGAAGACGGTGCCATCGAGACCTATAAGCAGCATATCCAGATGATTGACAACCCCAAGATTAAGAGACTGTTAAAACGTATTCTTGCCGACGAGCAGTCGCACCGCGGTGACTTCGCGCACTTCGTGGATAAAGCCAGGAAAGAAGGACTTAGGGACGTACGGGGCAAGCGTAAAGACGGCGTCACCAAAACGCTGGACTGGGGCATCGCGCACGAATACACGGTAATATTACAGTACATGTTCCATTCCTACATGACGAAAAACAAAGAAGCCAGGAAGCAGCTGGAAGACCAGGCCATTAACGAGATGCAGCACCTGGGCTGGCTCGCCGAGGAGATGGTCGATGGCGGCGGTAATCCGGTTATCGAACATACCGGGCCTAACCAGTCCACCAAGATGCCAGACATGCTTAAGGCGGACTTAAAGATAGAGAAAGAAGTTGCTGCGGCCTACGATAAAGCTGCCAGAGAAGTCGGTGACGAGGGCTTGAGAAAGCTGCTCCTCCGCATCAGGGACAACGAAAAATACCACATCGAAGTCTTCAACGACCTGCTGAAAGAAGAGAAATAAATAGCTCTTTTAGGGGGTGGTAACATGGCTAAATATGTTGCGGCTGGCAAAACCGGCGAGTTTAAGGACGGCTCGAAGAAAAAGGTGTCGCTTGAGGGGCAGGAAATAATGCTGGCGAAGGTGGGCAATGACTACTACGCCGTCGGCAATCGCTGCCCTCATCTGAAGGGCGACCTTTCCGCCGGGAAGCTGGAAGGAGCTATCATTACCTGCCCGCGGCACGGCTCGCAGTTTGATATCCGGGACGGCAGGAACGTAAGGTGGCTCAAAGGGGCAGGCCTGCTTGCGGCGGTCGGCAAAGCCCTAAAATCACCTCGGGATTTAGCTTCCTACAGGGTGAAGGTAGAGGGCGACACCATATCGGTTGAAATATAGGTTAAGGCACCCTGCCGCGTTTTAGAAAGTTGATTACCCCTCTCCTCTTCAAGAGGTAGATGCCCATGAATAACAATACTGCCAGCCCGACGATTTCCGGTATGTATATGCTTGGGTTGGAGAGCAATGCTTCCCAGATATTGACCGCCCAGCCCTCCAGGTCTTCCTCGGGGAAGCTAAATCCCAGTAATGGCCAAAAAAGTGTTTGCGGGGTCTGCCACATTTCGTCGAGAATAATGTGTGTGAACGTGCCTGCGGCCAGGGCCAACATCCATGTCCTCTTCCTCTTTTTATAAAGAAAGAAGCCAATGGCTGATATTATGATAAAAAAGAGCAGCGTGTGCGCAAAAATCCGTCCGTTATTATAAGTGTCCCGGAAAAAATACTGCCCTATCGGCTTATCGATGATATCGGGCAGCAGTGAGCCGACCAGCAGCCACCTGATATCCACGTAACGCGAGAGTGAAGCGAACCATGACGGCTTGCGGTCCACGGTATCGGCTACGATAGCCGCCGCGCCCAGGGTAATGCCGGCATGAGCAAAAACAAGCATGATATTAACTTTCAACCAAATATAATATAATAACCATATATCACTTGGCGAATATAGATATGAAAATCATAGGTTTAACGGGGGGCATCGGCAGCGGTAAAAGCACCGCGGCGGGTTTTTTAAAAGAGTTGGGCGCCCAGGTTATTGACCTCGATAAGGCAGGGCACGAGGCATTGAAAAAGGGCGGCGGCGCTTACGAGAAGGTGCTCGAGGTGTTCGGGGCGGGAATACTTGATGTTGAAGGTGAAATCGATCGCGCCAGGCTGGGCGGGATAGTCTTTAAGGATAAAGAAGCGCTTAAGCTACTCACTAAAATAATCCATCCGGTCATCGATAAATTCGCTGCGAATAAGATTGTTGAGAGTAGTCATAAAGGTGTCAGAGTCTTGGTGCTGGAGGCGGCAGCATTGCTGGAAGCGGCAAAGAACTGGCAGGTGGATGAGATATGGGTGACCGTGGCTGACAGGAAAACGGCGCTTAACCGTCTCAAGGAAAGGACGGGCTACGATGAAGAAGATGTCAGGAGCAGAATACGTTCACAGATGACGAATGCAGAGCGAATCAAGCAGGCCGATGTAGTCATCGACAACAACGGCACACTAGAAGAACTTAAAGCTAAGATAAAGGTGGAGTGGGAAAAGCTGCGGGGTCGCATGATTGACTCCTAGCTATGAATCTGGTACAATATATACTTTGGGAGGCTGGAAATTTACGCGATAATCGAGACCAACGGCAAACAATATAAGGTAACCGAGGGCCAGACAATCGAGGTCGACCGTCTGCCGGCTAAAGAAGGCGGCAAGGTCAAGCTGGATAAAGTGCTGCTCATTGCGGACGGCGATAATGTTACTACCGGCAAGCCCTATGTGGATGGTGCCAGAGTGATGGCTACGGTCAACAAGAACGGCAAAGGCGATAAGATTATCGTCTTTAAATATAAAGCTAAAGTTCGCTATCGCCGCAGGAAAGGCCACCGCCAGCTTCTTACCAGCTTGAATATTGATAGCATACTGCCTCCCGGAGTTGAGGAGAAAAAGCCCGTTAAAACAACGCGGCGCAAGAAAACAGAGGTAAAAAAAGATGGCGCATAAAAAAGGGGCCGCCACCAGTCGGAATGGCCGCGACAGCCAGGGCCAGCGGCTCGGTGTGAAGAGATTTGCCGGGGAAGCTGTGAACGCCGGCACGATACTGGTCCGCCAGCGTGGCACGCGCATCCACCCCGGGGAAAACGTGGGCATGGGTAAGGACTTCACCCTGTTTGCCACGATAGACGGGATTGTGAAGTATGAGGCAATCAGTAACAACCGCAGAAAGGTCAGCGTTTACTCGAGCTGAATGATATGAAAGAGAAAATTCACCCCAAATTTTATAACGACGCTGTGGTGATATGTTCCTGCGGCAATACGTTCACCACCGGTTCCACCAAAAAGGAGCTTAAGGTGGAGGTTTGCAGCAAATGCCACCCGTTCTATACCGGCGAGCGGCGTATGATGGATACTACCGGGCGTGTAGAGCGCTTTAAGAAGCGCTACAAGATTGAAGGTTAAAGGAAGCGTAACATTCTTTAAAGGGAGGAGCCCCGGTATTTCGGGACTCCTTTTTGTTTAAGTAACATGGTGGAACCGAAAAAACATAGCTATGGCGGGCAGGCGGTAATCGAGGGGGTAATGATACGCGGTCGGACCTCGATGGTGACCGCCGTGCGCCGCCCTA
>JAFGOC010000025.1 GCA_016926705.1 Dehalococcoidales bacterium
ATGATATCGAAATATTTTTCCGTTTGCTCGAAGTTCTCCGACGTATTTTTAATAACCGCGTCGATGCCCCCCAGGTGGGTGATTTCCTCGCCGGTGGCGGCTTTTTTATGGAAATCCACGAGTATCGCCGCTACTCTTTCCACCATCTCCGGCGTCGCTTTATTCTGCTTGAGCAGCACATCCATCATTTTGTCCTGCGGCAGCCGCCGCATCTTGACCGCGTACTCTTGAGCCTCCCCCCTCCCCCCGATAACGTACCGGCCTTTTTCTCCGGTTATCGGCACTACCCCGAGGTAGGCATCGGCGCACAGCCTGCGGTTGAGCTCGACTTCTTTCCGGCAGAAATAAAGCCGTTTTTCCAGCGTGGTGTAGTCCAGGTAGCCAAGGTCCACCGGTTTCTTGACCTTATAGACATATTCGCCGGCCAGCAGGACGTAGGACATTTGCGTTTGTACCAGTTCCACCTGCTTCGGGGTTCCCGGATATATCCTGGGGTCGAGCAGCGCTTCAATCAGCTCCGGCAACTTGGCCATTTTCCTGCTTCCCTCTCCTGCGACTATATAACGTAGATAGTGCCCGGTGGTTGTGTGGAAATGTCTTTATATTGTTGCTTGCCCTGCCGCTATTCACGGTAAAAAGTCGACAGGATAAACTATTTGGCCGCCTTCGCCTGCGCCCTTTTCTTTTCCTTGAGTGCTTTTTTAGCCTTCAGGTGCTTGTGCCGGGCGTTCCGCTTCGTCTTATTCATCAGTAATAATATAGACCATATCTATAAGAGGGTCAATTGATATAATTAAGGGTTACCACCAATTTTATATTTATGAGCGCAAAGTCCTATTGACAGCGTGATATAGCCAATATATAATATGTATAGTTATCATTATGGAAAGAGGCAACATAGGGTTTTGTCCCTATGAAGTCTCTTTTCTGTTATATAAATCCCTTATTACATCATCTAGATAGTATATTTTTATTCTATCGTGTAATTTTCTAAGAAGGTGTGAACAGCCACCTCTACTACAGGCTATTAAGCACTCAAGCTTCCCCTTTGAATGTAAGTACTCTACTAAGCAGGCGTAATCACCGTCACTTGTTACGATTACCGCTTTTTCGTAATTGTATATATCTATCATGGCTTGTAATGTTAAATTTACATCTACGTTGCCTTTGATTTCATCTTCATGAATAGCTACTTCTTTGAATTTTAGTTCGTATCCTTGACCTGCAAGCTTGTCATATATATTTTGATATTTAGGTATAAGACCAATAAAATAATATGCAGTTTTTACGGCGTGTTTTTCTGAAAGATATACTCGTAACTCCTTCATATCAAGTTCTACTTCAAGCGTTTCTAGTTCGTCAATGAGCACTTTAAGTGATTTATTAAAATTCTGGCCATCGATAAACGCATAATTGACGAGCGTTCTACTCATAACAATTCAACTTTCTAAATCGGGGTTTCCCGCTAGCCCCTCCCCTTTACCCACTCCGCGAAGCGCTCGAAGGAACGGTCGTAAGTGCGTTCTATCTCCGGCGGGAAGACGCAGGCCGGCAGTTCGTCCATTTTCAGGTGGTAGGCGATGCATTCGCAGCACTTGCCTTTGCGGGAACAAGGTTCGTAGGTGCAGTTACACTGGGCTTTATTGGCTTCTATATTGCATTCCATATTTTTCCTCTTTTTTAAATTTAAAAAGGCCAGATACGCGGTATTATCAGCACGCTCAAGCCCCAGAAAATCAGGTTGAGCGGTACGCCCACCTTGGTGAAGTCTGTAAATTTGTACCCACCGGGCGAATATATCATCGTGTTGGTCTTGTAGCCGATGGGTGTGGCGAAGCTGGTTGACGCTGCGAAGGTAATCGCCACCAGCAGCGGTCGCGGGTCCAGGTTCAGCGAGGCGGCTGTGGTAAAGGCCAGTGGCGCCAGGATGGCCGCGGCGGCGTTGTTGGACATCGCCTCCGTAAGCACGGCGGTAATGATGTAAAACATTGCCAGCAGGAGAATCGGCCCGTAACTGGCCACGGGCTCCAGCACATGTG
The DNA here is from genome assembly GCA_016926705.1 of Dehalococcoidales bacterium. Classification (GTDB taxonomy): domain Bacteria; phylum Chloroflexota; class Dehalococcoidia; order Dehalococcoidales; family RBG-16-60-22; genus RBG-13-51-18. Next base: position 2,040 of record JAFGOC010000025.1, read on the forward strand.
TCGCCATCCATAGGGTGGCACCGCTCTGTTCCAGCGCCAGCCCCATCGGCAGCACGCCGGCCAGCAGAAAAATTATTTTCCAGTCGATTGCTTTATAGGCTTCCTCGATGGTCAGGCACTGTGTCACCACCATGGCTACCGCCCCCAGGATGGCCGCCAGCATGACGGACAATACATTGAATGCGGTAAGAAATACCACTACCAGCACCGCCGCCAGCGCTATGAAAGCGTGGTCCTTTCTAAGATACAGGTCAGTCAGCTCGTTGGTGACGACTACGTTGGGTGAGTTCATGATGTGGGTTATATCGTCCTTGTGTCCCTGGAGCAGTACGGTGTCGTTTTCCTTTAGCTTGATGTCCGTCAGGCGTTCTCGCAGCGTACGGCCCCGCCGCTGAATGGCCAGGATATTCAGCCTGTGGCGCCGGAAGATATCGGCTTCATGTAAAGTACGCCCTATGAGGTTGGAATCGGGTGGTATCAGCACCTCGCTTAGCTTCAGGTTGTGCGAACTTAGCTCCTTGTCTCTAACCTTGGCGTCCTTAAGTATCTTGAGCCCGTATTTGCCTTGCATGTCCATAATCTGCTCGATGTTGCCGTGCAATAGCAGTATGTCGCCGACTCTTATTTTAGTTGTACCTGGTCGGTATACCGCCCTGGTCTCCCGCAGGAGGTTTGCCAGCTCCACTTTCGTCTCAGCTTCTACTTTGCTCTTATACCATGTCTGGCCGATTAACTGCGATTTTTCAGTTACCTGTAGCTCAACCAGGTAATCGACGAGCCGGTATCTGTCTATCTGTTCCGCTTCGCCCTTACGCGTCGGCAGCAGCCAGTGTCCCACGGCGGCCAAGTAGACTATTCCCGCCCCCACCATCGCCAGTCCCAGGGGTAGAAATTCGAAGAAGCCGAACGGCTCCATGCCGCGGTTTACGGCGATTGAGTTGACGATGAGGTTGGTGGACGTCCCTACCAGCGTACATACGCCCCCGAACTGGCTGGCAAAGGACAAGGGTATGAGGATGCGGGAGGGGGCTATCTTGCGGCTCTTGGAGAGCACCATGGCTACCGGTATGAAAATGGCTACCACCGCCGCGTTTATAATAAAAGCCGATAGCAAAGCGGCGGTCAGGCTGACTACCAGCATCAGGCGCAGTTCCGTCTTTCCCGCCAGCTTGTCCAGCTTGCGGGCTGCCCATTCTACCAGTCCGGTCTTCGCCAGACCGGCGCTTATGATGAACATCGACGCGATGGTTACCGTGGCTTCGTTGGCGATGCCGTAAAGAACGTGCTCCGGTGTGATGAGCTTAAGGACGAAAAGCACCACCAGTGAACACAGGGCGACGATGTCGATACGCACCTTGCCCCACACGAAAAACGCCATCGTGACAACGACGACTGCGCCGACCAGTATCATGTTGGAGTCCGGCATAATTGTATTATACCCCGTGAAGCTAGTTGTTTCTATAAAACGGCTTGGATTTATTCGTTCAGCCTGGTCGCGGCGGTTCGGGGTTCTTGCCTTTTAGAATGTTCTCCGACCTCTGCCTGAATAATTCCTGCACCAGCGGGTCGGTGAAAATATAGAAAGTCCCCTCGCGGATTGCCTTGAAGACGATATCGGCGTTCTGCTCCGGGGTCAGGGTGGGGCTGACCCTCTCGAACTGTTTTACCAGTGCGGCGCGCCGCCGCGGCCTGGGGGGTTCGGGAGGGTTTTTAAGGTCCGCCGGGCGGTTCCTTTCCGCCTCGAAAAGTCTGGAGCTGACGAACGCCGGACAAAGCACGCTTACACCGATAGGGGAGGTTTTTTTCTTGAGCTGCAAATAAAGTCCTTCGGAAAAAGCCACGACGCCTGCTTTGGTGACGGCGTAAATAATGAGTTGCGGCTCGGCAATCAGGCCGGCCATCGACGCGGTATTGACGATGTGGCATTCCGTCTTTTGCTTCTCCATAATCGGCATAAAAGCCTTGATGCCGTGGACGACCCCCCGCAGGTTGACGCCTATCATCCATTCCCAGTCGGCGAGCGTGTTTTCCCAGACTGGCTTGCGCATGGAAATATCCGTGTTCACCCCGGCGTTATTGAAAAGTAAATGGACCCCTCCGTATGCCCCGACGGTCTTTTGCGCCAAGGTTTCGATGTCGGAGAATTTTGACACGTCGGTGCGCACCGCCAGGACGTCCGCTCCGCCCCCCTTCAGCGTCTTTTCCGCCTGTTGCAGCGCCGGCCCCTCGATGTCCGCGATGACCACCTTCATCCCCTCTTCGGCGCACCGCTCCGCCAGCCCCCACCCGATGCCGCTCGCGCCCCCCGTCACCACCGCCACTTTATTTTTAAATTCTTTCATTTAGTATCCTTCTCTTTTGTCATTCTGAACGCAGTGAAGAATCTCGGGGTGGGGCAAGGAACTCTTTTTTATCTTTGATTTGTGTTTTTGATTTTTGAGATTTGATTTTTGATTTTTCCCTAAATGTACTTTTTCCTCATCTCCGCGGAAAGCTCGGTCAGCAGTTGCAATGTCCGCTCGACGCCTTCTTCCGTGAGACCGTTCAGGCCGCAGCTTGGTAGGAGCAGGCTCTGCCTGGCGATGTCCTTCATTGACAGCCCGTTGCGCGTGAAGGGCGCCATCGCCTCTTCCAGCCGGTCCTTCAGGCTGGCCAGCGACTCCTTATATAAGGGCTCGGTGTGGTTGGGGACGATGCCCCACCCCACGCAGCCCCCCCGCTTGATGAATGCTTTCACTTCCTCTGCGTAGATGCTTAGCGACTGCGCGTATTCGTAGGCGTCGAAGTTGAGGATGTCCATCTTGGTCTTGAGCAGTATCGACCAGTCCGTGTTGCCGCAGCAGTGTATCCCCTTGAGCCCGCTTATGCCGTCGAAGACCTCGTTAATCATCTCGATGATTTTTTCCGGCTTGGAGAACGGCCCGGAGGCCACAATCGACCCGTACGATGCCATTATCGGCTCATCGACGAAAATGATGGTGTTTTTGGATATTTTCTTGAGCTGGTTTTCCTCCCAGGCCGCCTTGAGCTTGAGGAACTTGGGCACGGCGTCGCCGAGCGTGTCGTGGTAGAGAATCGACTTCTTGTTTTCGTCGGTGACGGTTATGCCCCAGGATAATGGCCCGGTGATGCACCCCTTCACCGCCTTCGGCGATAGTCCCCCCTTCTCCAGGAAAGCGTAGAGCCCCGCCACCCGGTCCCGCCCCATCGGGTATTTGGACGCGTCGTTTTCCAGGTAGGCCTGGTACAGTGTTTCCAGCGACTTGCTATAATCGCCGGCGGTATCTACATAAATGCGGTCGCCTTCAACCACCACGCCGGGGAACCCCTCGGCGTACTGCACGTACATGTTCTCCAGGAACGACTTCTTGGGGAGCTGCGGCCAGGTGGGGATGTCCTTAAGGTAGCGCGTCACCAGCTCGCACGCCTTTTTAGCGTCCGTGTGCGGCACGCTCCCGATTATCGTGGTTAAGCAGTTAAATTCCGTGTTCGCCATATAAATCTATCCTTTACTCCCTTCTTCCGCTTAACCCTCTCCCCTTGCTTGCCCTCCGTAGCCTTGGCGCAGGATGGTGGGAGAGGGAAGGCAAGGGTGAGGGCGAGGGCCCCCCAGTTGTCATTCTGAGCGGAGCGAAGAATCTCGGGGTTGGGTTTCTCCCTTCTTTATTTACTTAAATATCCCTTGTTACTTTATTTGATATATTTCCCGATGAGTAAATCCAGCTTCTTCTTCTGCGCGGCGGGTATTTTTGCCGGGTCGGTAACGATTGCTCCGGCTAATGCGTTGGCGCAGCCGCACTCGCGCTTACTTGGCACACGCCCCGCCGCCAGCTTGATGGTCTTTTTCGCGAGGTCGATGTTGTTGTGCATCGTCTTCAATATCGCCTCCACGCTTACGGCTTCGTGGGTCTCATGCCAGCTGTCGTAGTCCGTGACGCAGGCGATGCTGGCATAGCAGATTTCCGCCTCCTGCGCCAGCTTGGCTTCCGGCAGCACCGTCATGCCGATGACGTCCGCCCCCCACGACTTGTACAGGTGGCTTTCCGCCCTCGAGGAGAAGGCTGGCCCCTCCATCGCAATAAATATCCCGCCGTCGTGGACGGTCGCCCCCGTTTCCCTGGCCGCCTCGTAAACGATGTCGCTCAAGACGGGACAGAACGGGTCGGCGAAGGGTATGTGGGCGACGATGCCGTCGCTGAAAAAAGTGCTCGCCCGACCCCTCGTCCGGTCGATTACCTGGTCGGGTATCAGCAGGTGCCCCGGCTTAATCGACTCCTTGAAGCTGCCGCAGGAGTTCGACGATATGATAAACTCCACGCCTAAAGACTTTAAAGCATATATGTTGGCTCTCGCCGGCACCTCGGTAGGGGAGATGTGGTGGCCGTGCCCGTGCCGCGGCAGGAACGCAATCCCCACCCCGCCCAGCTTCCCCACCGCTATCGTATCCGACGGCTTCCCGAAGGGCGTGTCCGGATATACCTCCTTGACCTCCGTTATCCCCTCGATATCATAAAGCCCCGTCCCGCCTATCACCCCGATTCTAGCCTGTGGTTGGGACATGCGTGACCTCCTGAATAATAATCACCTTTGATTTATTTTATACTCAGTTGTTATTCCTTAAGGACATTCTTATTATTTGCATATGTCAAATATATGTCAAACCTATGTCAAGAATGTATTGACAAAGGTTAAGCCTTATATTATAATATCAATACAAGAAATAAATGGACTGCCGTAGGGCGGATCGGCGTAAGGGACTCAATTCGAGTCCTTTTCGCTTTTTAGTGGCATGTTTAATAATTTCCGCCCCAAATTTTTAGGGAATACTTTGAAACCAACTTGCCCCCGGGCAGGTGCGTTTTTTCCTAGCCATATTTTTTCCTTATATAATTCCCACTCGCCATGTGTATCTTTACTCATGTCAGGATACTCTATTATTTTTGATATTGGGCTAGCTATCCAGTCTGATATTTGAAGTCCTTCTATATTTTCAGATTTCTTTCTAAATTCTATTGCATTCGGCAGTACGTCTCTAAATTGCCAGCCATGGATAAAACGCGTTCCGTTATGAAGGAGTAAAGAGTACCAATATTGTATTGTCTGGTCTTCCTTTTTACCTCTACTTTCAGCGATTATTTTACCATCAGATTTATGTTGTTTTAAAAAGAGAACAAATCTTTCAATGATGAAGGTAATTATTATTGAATAAATATCTTTTGGTAAATAGTCATCTATTCTTCTTTGACCGTAGGTACTATAATAGTCTGTTTTATTTATTGCTGATATTAGTAATTGTATATCTGATTCTGCTATATACTGTGAAAATTTCCTTATGAATGCTTCTACATTCGTTTCACTTTTCAATATACTAAAGTCTCCCATTCTTTGACATATTTTGTATCTATGAAATACTACATCTTTACGAAACGTTTTTCTTTTTAACCCTTTTATCGTTGGAATTACATTTTTATAGTAATATTCCTCATCTACAATACAACCGCACATACAAAGAATTGGTTTGCGTGGACTAAAGTTAGGATATCCCCAGTCACCAGACTCATCTAAATATAGTGTGTACACCTTAACTTACTAAAAATACTCTCCCACTAAACGTATCTCCAGTATATTCTAGCTTTACCTCTATCGCAAGCCCACCTCCCGTCTCCCCCTTTGAAAAAGGGGGATTAATGGGGATTTTTACCCCCCCCCCCCTGTCATCCTGGAGCGCAGCGAAGGATATCAGGG
>JAFGOC010000026.1 GCA_016926705.1 Dehalococcoidales bacterium
CCCAGGGCGATTTTCCCGCCGGGGATAACGACGACGCATTCGAGTCCGCAGCAGGCGGCATAAGCAGCCGCCGAGGCACTGGTGTTGCCCGTCGAGGCGCAAATAACAGCTTTACTCCCCTCCTCAACCGCTTTAGCCACTGCCATCACCATGCCGCGGTCTTTGAAAGAGCCGGTGGGGTGGCACCCCTCCAGCTTGAAATAAAGCTCGCCGCAGTGGTATTTCTTTGCCAGCTTATCGCATTTGACCAGCGGCGTGTCACCCTCCCCTATGGTAAAGAGAGGGGTCTTTCCGGTAACGGGGAGATATTTTTTATACTGCTCAAGGACGCCCTTTTTCAGAGTTAGCCTCCTTCTATATCCTCCACGCGGATACAGTTGCTTACTTCCTTCACCACCTCAAGACCGCCGAGCTGGCGGATGGCTTTCCGCATGGCTTTTTCTCCGGCCGGGTGTGTCATAATCACGATTTCCGCCGTCTTCGTTTTCTCATCGGACTCCGGCTGGATGGCCGAGGAGATGCTGATTTTGTTCTTGCCGAACACGGTGGCAATCTGCGCCAGCACGCCGGGGCGGTCTTTGGCAGCCAGCCGTATATAATACTGCGTCACGATATCGGCCATGGGCTTGATGGTCCTCCCGGGTATTTCCTTCCAGGTGGACAGGCTGCCCACGCCCAGGACTATCTTACGCGCCGATGATACCACGTCAGCGACGACGGCGCTGGAAGTTGGCCTGGCGCCGGCGCCCTCGCCGACGAACATTACCTTGCCCACAAGGTCGCCTTCCACGTGGACGGCATTGTAAACGCCGTCGATTTTAGCCAGGAAGGAGTCCTGGGGAATAAAGACCGGGTGTACCCTGGCTTCTACGGCATTTTGATTCTGTTTGGCTATCGCCAGCAGCTTGATGGCAAAGCCCAGTTCCCGAGCGTAACGGAAATCGCGTCCGGTCAGGAGGGTTATCCCCTCGCAGTAAATATCCTGGGGCCGCACCCGCATCCGGAACGCCAGCGATGCCAGTATCGCCAGCTTGTAGTTGGCGTCTATCCCCTCGATGTCGTTTTCCGGGTTGGGCTCTGCGTAGCCCAGTTTCTGGGCTTTCTTCAGCGCCGTGGTAAAGTCCGTGCCTTCTTTTGCCATCATCGAGAGTATATAGTTGGTTGTCCCGTTGATGATGCCGTAGATGGCGTTTATCTTGTTCGCCACCAGGTCGTGCTTGAACGGGGCGATGAGCGGGATACCCCCGCCGACGCTGGCCTCGTATTGCAGACCGACCCCTTTTTTCTGCGCCAGGGCAATCAGCTCCATACCGCGCTTGGCGATAAGCTCTTTATTGGAGGTAACCACATGCTTACCCCCGTTGATGGCCCTTTTCAGGTAGTCGAACGCCGGCCTCTCCCCACCGATAGCCTCGACAACGATATCTATGCCGGGTTCATTAAAAAATTCATCGTCATCGGTGGTGAACAGTCGGGCGGGCATCTTCTTTGCCTGCGGCCGCGCCAGGTCCTGCGGCAGCACCTTAACTTTGCGCAGGACGAGCGGGCAGCCGACCTTCTCCGCCAGTTCATCGGCTTTTTCCGTTAGCACCCTGGCGACCTGTCCGGCGATTACCCCGAGACCTAACAGCCCGATACCTACACTTTTTTTCTTCATTTTTTATTCCTTTGACACTTTACAACTGCCGGCTTGCGCGTTCAATAGCCCACTGGTCCAGTTCTGTATCTTCAAGGAGGTGATTGATTAAAAACGATGCAGACTCTTCCTGCATTTTGGTCCACCATTCGGAGTAAAGGTTCTCAATTCGCGTGTCACGGTCTTCGGCAGATAAAGCCCTGTCTTCATCTCTATCGACAACCTTCACCACCCAAGCGCCGCCCTGCGACCACAGGGCATCATCCCATAGAGGCTGGCTCCACTGCCCTATTTCTACTGTCGGACTGAATACGTAGCCGTTGAAAATATCGGTGATATTTTCCGTGTTGTAAACCACGCCGAGTTCTCCATGTTGAACCTTTGTAGGGCTGTACTGGGATAAAGTATCGGCGATAACGGCAAGTTCTTCCCCGGCTTCCAGCCTGGACCTGACGCTAATTGCTGTCTCTTCATCGCTTAAGTAGATGGCTGATACATTGGCAGACCCTTCGTCCGATTTTTCATTGACCCGAATCAGCCAGTATCCCAGCTTCTTATAGCTTTCGTTATCGCTCAAGGGCGGGCTTACGTCTCCTGGCTTCACATTCATATCTTTAATATATTCAAGCGGAATTTCAGAGCCCAGCTGGCCTTCCAGTACATCTATTGGATGCCACCCGAAATCGCCCCCGTTTTGCTTGGAATAATAGTTTTGCGCGTATTCCTCGGCTAGTAGCGTGAAATTTTCACCGTTGATGATTTTTTCCCGCAGCATCGCAGCTACGGCATCGCTTTCCACCAGCATGGCCATTACGTGAACCTGATTATCGGTCGCCGGCACCAGATTTGAAAAATACATACTTTTAAGCCTGTCCGGCAGCAGCTGGCCCTTGGCCAGATTTAAAGTAACTGCGTCGACGGGCATGCCAACGGCTTGCAGGTATTGCGCGGCTTCCTCGTCGCTGACTACAATACCTAGCTCGGCCGCCTTTTGTATCAGCAGCTGTTCGGTTATAATCTGACCTGCCACCGAACTGGCTATTTGTGTCAGGTCTCCAGTGGCTGCATTACGGCCATAAAAGACCAGCGTATCGATATAATAAGCGGTATCAAACTTCTTATCGAACACTTCAATAACCGTTTTATGCAGCGGCAGGTATTCTCCTATCAGCCAGCCACCTAAAATAATGCCGATAATAACGACGATAATCGCTATGCCGCCGAAGAAAAATAAACGCTGCCTCCGCAGCTGCCTTTTATGCTGTGATAGCTGACGTTTTGAATATTCGCGCGGTTTGTGTTCGGTTTTCTTTTTCTTAGCCAAGATAGTATCCCTTCATCATAAATTATAAAATCAACCCTGTACTTAACATATATTAAATGGATTGAGGGTTTGTTTTCAAATATTGCCTTGAAATATAAATAGTTAGAATATCTTGTTACTTATTTTTTCTGCCACACGATATGGCATCTCCACTTGTGTAGAGTCTCCGGGAAATCGGAGCGAAAATGGGCGCCCCGGCTTTCTTCCCTGATGCAGGCTGCTTCCGTAAGCAAACGCCCGGTCAATATCAGGTTGCTTAACTCATAAGAAGGCTGGTCCGTAGCCCTGGGGAGAGAATTCTGCCACCCCGCCAGTAAGCCCGCCGCCTGGTTCAATCCGTCTCTATCCCTGATAATTCCTGCCTTGTCCCAGTGCAGCTGCTGGAGCGCTGCCAGACCCGGCACCGGCAGTATCTTGGGCGTCGGCCGCTGGCTAAGCGATATCTGCATATCTCTTATCTGCCCCGTATTTGAAACCTTATCTTTGGCTTTATTTATTGTTCTCTCTATTATCCTCCGGCTGAACACAATGGCTTCCAGTAAAGAATTAGAGGCCAGGCGGTTGGCGCCGTGGACGCCGGTGCAGGCCACCTCCCCGGTAGCGAACAGTCCGGCGATATTCGTTTCCCCCCAGCTGTTGGTTCTGATGCCGCCTATCATATAGTGCGCCGCCGGGGCAACGGGTATCTGGGTCCTGGTGATATCCAGGCCGTGGTCCAGGCAAAAACTATAAATATGAGGAAACCTTGCTGTAATAACGTGGGACGGCAGGTGGGTGACGTCAAGGTACACCCTGTCCGAGCCGGTTTTCTTCATTTCATTCAGTATGCTGCGGGCGACGACATCCCTGGGAGCCAGTTCGCCTTTCTCGTGGTAATCGGACATGAAACGGAAGCCTTCGGCGTTACGCAGCATGCCCCCCTCCCCCCTCACGGCCTCCGATATAAGGAATGGCAGCACGCCGGGCATGCGTAAAGCGGTGGGATGAAACTGGAAAAACTCCATGTCCGTGATATCGGCGCCGGCGTTGAAGGCCAGCGTAATACCGTCGCCGGTGGCAACGTCCGAATTAGTATTGTATTTAAACAGCTGCCCCGCCCCGCCGGTTGCCAGCACCAGGAAACGGCACTGGAACTCCTCTTCGGTGCCGGTGCGGCAGTCGATTGCCTTGATACCAGCAACCTTGCCCTTATCGACCAGTATTTCCGTTGCCAGGAAATTTTCCAGCACCTGTATCCTGGAGTCGCGCACCTTCCGGCTTAGAGCCAGTTCGATATGCTCGCCGGTGGCGTCTCCGCCGGCATGGAGAATGCGCGGCACGCTGTGGGCTGCTTCCATGGTCAGGGCTATCTCGCCGTCGATGGTGTCGAACGGCACGCGGTAAGATACGAGGTCGGCGATACGGGCCGGGGCCTCCCTGGCCAGGATTTTCACCACCTCTTCGTCGGATAGTCCGCCGCCGGCATTGATGGTATCCTCCACATGAAGCGCGACCGAATCGTCCTTGCCGATGGCCGCCGCGATGCCGCCCTGCGCGTGCCGTGTATTGCAGTCGTCAATGCTGCCCTTGGTGATTACCAGCACGCTGCCGTGCTCGCTGGCCAGCAGGGCTGTATAAAGCCCCCCGATGCCGCTCCCCACCACGATGTAATTATATTCACTCATCTCCGTCTATCCCGTCTCTTGTCCTGCAGGCCAGTTTTAATATAAAAAGTCTGCCCTATTATAATCCTTTTCATGGATAAGTGCGATACTGGAAAGACCGACTGTATGGCGCGTGGTTTTCTATCTTGAGAGGCTGTACTGCAAAAAATGGTGCCGAGGCGGAGATTTGAACTCCGACGCGCTTACGCGCACCACCCCCTCAAGATGGCGTGTCTACCTATTCCACCAC
>JAFGOC010000027.1 GCA_016926705.1 Dehalococcoidales bacterium
ACCTCCTACTTCAAGGACATCTACCGCTCTTTCATCCTCGGCATGGTGGCGCTGGTGATATTGATTATCCTCTGGCAGATAAGCACGGTCTCGAACGAAACCGGCGGTCTGGCGTCGGAAATCGGCATCGATATCATCGCCTTTTTCTTCTTCGGCCTGCTGGCGATTGCGCTGTGTCATCTCTTCGGCATGCGCAGCGCCATGCCTAAAGAAGAGGCAAGGCTGACCTCGGTGTGGCGCTGGATGCCGATGATGCTGGGCGTTATCGGCGGCATGATTGTCGTCGGTTTTGTCGTGGCTTCCGCCATCTCTCCTGAATTCATCGATGCCATCGGCAGCGGCACGCGGGTAGTGCTGGGCGGCATCGGTCAATTGATGGCCTGGATAGTCACGCCACTTATCTATATAGGACAGGGCCTGGTGATTGCCTTCAGGTGGTTTATAGGCCTTTTTCAAGGCGACCAGCAGGCCCAGATGAATGATATGGGGGATGTTGTCCCGCCGGAATTCCGGGAGGAACGCGAGTTTGAGTTCCCGCCTATCGTGGCTGAAGTGCTTAAGTGGGTGGTGCTGGGGATAATCGTCGGTCTCGTCATTTTTTTCCTGGCAAGGGCGATTTCCCGCTACCGCTTCGGCCGCGCCCGGGAGAATATCGATGAAGTCCGCGAGTCCCTCGGCGGCTGGAAGGCTTTCAAGGACGACCTCGGGCTTTTCTTCAGGTCGCTTGGAAACAGGTTCCGGAGGAAGCCACAGGCCCCTCCGCCCCCCGTTTTCGATGCCGACGCGCCGGGTCCGCTGGATATCAGGGAGATTTTCCGCCACATCCAGTGGGAGGCCGCTCAATCCGGCGTGCCCCGCCGCCGCCACGAGACGGCCGCCGAATATTCCAATCGCATCGAGCACGTCGTGCCGGACAGCCGGCTGCCTTTGAGCGACCTCACGCAGATGTATGAAAGCGTACGTTACGGGGAAAAAACAGTCCCCGTAGAGAAGCTGGATAAAGCCAATAATCTCTGGCAGAACTTAAAAGATTTACTAAGAAAGCTGCGCAGCTATTAGCCGATTGCTGGTGGCTAGGCGGTTTCTTCCGTAAAAGCCGTCACGTCGTCTATCCTGTCCGCGTCGCAGAAAAGCATCGCCAGCCGGTCCATGCCCAGCGCGATGCCCCCGCACGCCGGCAGGTCCTCCATAGCCTTAAGGAATTTCTCCGGCAGCGGCATCAGCTGCCCCCGCTCGCGCTTGATTTGCTCTATCGCTACGCGGAAGCGCTTTTCTTGCTCCTTAGCATCCGCCAGCTCGCTGTAGGCGTTGGCCAGCTCCAGCCCGCCGATAAACACCTCCGCCCGCTCGGCGACGAGTGGGTTGCCCGTTTTCAGCCGCGCCAGCGAAGCCTGCGCCGCGGGGTAGTCAATCAATACGGCGGGACGGTCTTTAGCCAGTCCCGGCAGCACCTTTTCCACGAAGTCGGTGTCGAATTTTTCAGGGTTGAAGTCCTTAATCGGGTCCCAGCCGGCCGCTTTCATGTAGGCGTCTCTGACGGTGGTTTTCGACCAGGGCGGGGTGATGTCTATCTTCTGCCCTTGATAATTGATGGTTTTCCCCGTCCCCAGCTCCCGCGCTATTCTTACTAGTATCTTTTCCGTGTCGTCGATGATTTTCCGGTAGTCGGCGTCCTTGCGGTACCACTCCAGCATGACGAACTCCGGGTTGTGCCAGCGTCCCCTCTCCCCCTTGCGGAAACACCGGCTGAACTGGAAAATCCGGTCGTAGCCGGCCGCCAGCAGTCGTTTCATATGCAGCTCCGGCGACGCCGCCAGGAACCAGTCCTCGCTCTGGAAAGGGACGATGAACTGCTCCGGGGCGATGGCGGGGGCGCGCACGGGCGTCTCCACCTCGAGGAAGTCCTGCTCCCGGAAAAAGTCGCGGACGGTGCGGAAAATCAAAGCCCGCCGTTTAAGATTGGGCGCCAGGCGGGCGAGTCGCTTTGTTTCGTCCTCTGCGTTCATTTGCCGGTGGCGACGCGTTCCAGGTATTTACCGGTGCGCGTGTCTATCTTGATAACGTCGCCCACTTTGATGAAGGAGGGGGTATCGACGCGGTAGCCCGTTTCCACTACCGACGCCTTGTTCTGCGGGGTGATGGTGGCTGTCTTGGTGGAGATTTCCGTCTCGGTTACCTTGAGGTCGATGGTTATCGGCAGTTGCACGTCGATTGCCTCGTCGCCCATCATCAGCATCACCACTTCCATGCCCTCTTTCAGGAAGTTCTTTTTCATGCCGAGCATTTCCTCGGAAAGGGGGTGCTGTTCGTAAGTCCTGGAGTTCATAAAAATATAATGGCTGCCTTCTCGATAGAGGTATTGTTCCTCCTCGGTGCTCATGGAGGCTTCATCCACGGATTCTCCGGAGCGGTACGTCCGGTCGATGACTCTGCCGTCGCGCAGGTTCTTCAGTCGCAAGCGGTAAACGGCGCGGCCCTTGCCCGGCTTGGTGAACTCCGCCTCTTCCACGTTATAAAGCGCCCCGTCGATTATCAGCTTGCTGTTCTTGCGTACGCCGGAGATTTCCATCTAGGCTCCTTCTGGATTTTTAAACCGTGAATCGACTTTTCAGGTATTGAAATATCCGCCATATATTATAGCATCTCTATAAGAGCTTCAGAAAATCGTCGATGGGAAGATTTGCCTGTCTAATGATTGCCCTTAGAGTACCTTTTGGTAGTTCTTTGGTATGAACAGGAATGGAAATCGGTCGGAGAATGCCGGGTTTATATAAGATGGCGTGGCTTCCCGTTTTCCTTTTTAATATGAAACCAGCCCGTTCCAGAACCCCCACCAGTTCTTTGGGCTTGAGAGATGGTAACTCTTTCCTCATTTCCGTCAGCTAGATTCTGGCCAGCCGGATAGCTTCAAACTGCTCCGGAATCGGCACGCCAACTTCCTTTGCTACTTCCAGCCACCCCGTTATAGCGTCCTTTATCATTTCCATCGCTTCTTCGAAGGTACGGCCGTAAGAAATACATCCCGGCAATGCGGGTACGGATACCGTGTATCCGCCTTCCGGTTCAGACTGGAGTTCGAAAACAACCCCGTCTCTGATAACTTGGAAAATTTTAACAGGTTTTTTAACCGCTGCTTTTTTATCAGCCATTTTAGTCTTTCCTTGACTGTTTATTATATATCTGTATTTTATCGTATCACCTGGGGTCAATGCTGGTCAACATAAAGAAGTTTTTATATACTGTGCCCTGTTTTCGCCCCGTCGGCGATGGCGTTGACAATCAGCCCCGGCTC
>JAFGOC010000028.1 GCA_016926705.1 Dehalococcoidales bacterium
GCCACCGTTATCGGTCCGCCCACCTTGCCGGCGTACTTCCTGCGGGATGTGTATCCCGCCCGTTCCAGCAGCCCTTTTACCAGCGATGTTGCCGACCCGTAATACACCGGCGAGGAGACGACGATGATATCGGCGGCCAGCATTTTCTTGTGGATGGCTTGAAAATCGTCCTCTATCGAGCACTCCCCCGGGTGCTCGAAGCAGTACCCGCAGGCGTTGCACCCCCTGATATCGAGTCCTGCCAGCCTTATCAGTTCAGTTTCCGGCCCTTCCTCCGCGATGGCTTTCAGGCAATGATTCGTTAGTATCTCCGAGTTGCCTCCCTTTCTTGGGCTGCCGACGATGCCGATTGCTTTCATGATGCCTCCTGTCAGTCTTTATAAAGCTGGTTCTTTTTAATATATCCCGCCACCGGCTTCGGTACCAGCTGGTCGATGGCCTGGCCCCCCCCCGCCAGATTCCTGATATCCGTGGCGCTTATATCTACCCTGGGTTTCTCCAGGAATATCACCTTCTTTGATATCCCCGGCAGGGCTGACTCGAGCTGCCGTAATCTGGGTTTGTCGTAGCCCGGACGCGGCACCGCCACGAGCGTGCACATGCTTATTATCCTTTGGGGCTCGCGCCAGGTCGGCAGCTGCGCCAGGCTGTCCCACCCCAAAATGAAATACAGCTCGTCTCCGCCTTTCGACTTCTCTCTTATCTGCTCCAGCGTATCCGCCGTGTAAGACGGGCCCCCGCGCTCTATCTCGATGGTGGATATCTTTAGATACGGAATTCCCTCGACCGCCAGTTTCAACATTTCCAGTCGGTGCTTTGCCGGAGTAATTACCTCGTCGGGCCTAGACATCGGCTGTCCGGCCGGTATCATCAGCACTTCGTCCAGTTCCAGCGCCTCTTTAGCTTCCCTGGCCATCATTATATGCCCTTTGTGCACCGGGTCGAACGTTCCCCCGAGGATGCCGGTCTTTTTCCCGCCTTTACCCGGCGAAGCCCACTCCCACACCAGTTGGCCGCAGCGTATTTTGTCCCCCGCCTTTACCCCCGCCTTCTCCAGTGTTTTCTCCGCGCCCAGCCGGCTCAACTGCTGATTCAGCTGCCCGCGCAGTTCTTCTGCAGAAGCTCCTCCCCCCGCTATCAGCCTGTCCAGCCAGGATGCCCTCACCACCCAAACTTCACCCTCTCTTTCCACCTTAACGCGTTCTTCTCGCGGCTGGGGACGTAATACCTTGACCGGAAGCCCGGCTTTCTTTTCAACCGCCTGCTGCGTTTTTAAAACCTTCATCGCTTCCGCCATCATCGCATCTACCCCTTCGCCCGTCGCCGCCGATATGTAATACGCCCTCATACCCGCGCCGCTGAACTCCTTTTTTACGCTTTCCAGCTTCTCCCGCACTTCCGGCAGGTCGATCTTGTTGATGGCTATAATCTGCGGTTTCTGCGCCAGCGATGCGTCGAACATCGCCAGTTCGCCGTTTACTTTTATCATGTCTTCCGCCGGCTTCTCTGACGTCCCGTCGACCAGATGAATGAACATCTTCGTACGCATGGCATGTTGTAAAAATTCGTGACCCAGACCCTTGCCCAGGTGCGCCCCCTCTATCAGGCCCGGTATCTCCGCCATGACGAAGCTCTCCATGCCGATTTCTACCACCCCCAGCACCGGCTCAAGCGTGGTGAATGGGTAGCTCGCTATCTTGGGCTTGGCTGCCGACGCCTTTGCCAACAGCGTCGACTTCCCTGCGTTGGGATAACCTATAATCCCCACATCGGCTATCAGTCTCATCTCCAGCCGTACAGTCCTTTCTTCGCCCTTTTCTCCTCGCAGCGCTAGCCGCGGCGCCTGGTTGGTGGACGACTTGAAATGTACGTTGCCCCACCCGCCTTTACCCCCCTCCGCTATGACCACCTTATCTCCTTCTTTCTCGAGGTCGGCCAGCATAACCCTGCCGCCGTCTTCTCCCGTAAAAATCATCGTTCCCGGTGGCACCGCCAGCATAACATCCTTTCCGTCTTTCCCATGCTTCTTTCTGCCGGCGCCGTTATGCCCGTTCTCCGCACGGTACACCTTCTTTTGCTTATAATCCCGCAGGCTATCCGTCGACCTGTCCGCCCTGATGATTACGTCCCCCCCTTTGCCACCGTCACCCCCGTCCGGTCCCCCGTAAGGCACGTACATCTCCCTTCGGAAACCCACCGCCCCATTGCCGCCGTCGCCCGCTTTTACTCTTATCTCTGCTTTATCAATCATCTGACTTATAAAATTGACAATTAAACAATATGATTATACAACATGTTATATAGTGTTTTTTTGTAATAATAGTAACACTAATGAGAGGTATCTTGGTTTTAATGTCGTTCTCGTGCTCAAATGGGTGAAGTAAAAGGCTTTGCTTCGGATAAAACACAATTAATAAACAAATAAATCACAAATAACGTTCAAGTCAAGTAAAATAGACATAATGGAAAAAACAAAGGAAATTTGAAAGTAATAGGGCGAAGAGTTTCAGGCTTTATCAGAACTTCCGTTTTTCGGTCGCATTTGGCGCTTGATGTCGCGGACCTTGCGTTTTAAAAACGGACTGGAGTTGATGTCCCCGGCGATTTTCTTGCAGGCATTAGTTACGTAGGCCGCGTCCCTCTTCCCCAGCTCCTCACCTATTTGCGACAATGAGTAGTTGGTTTCCTGCCGGATGATGTACATGGCCAAGCGCCGAGCCAGTGCAGTGTCCTTGTCGCGATTGCGTCCCAGCAGGGCGTCGTGGGGGAGTTGGAAACATTGGGCAACGGCCTGGATTATCGCCGTGGGCGTGATGTCGTCGGGCATATACTCTTTGCTGGCGATATCGGCCAGTGCCCGCGCTGCTATATCAAGAGACGGCTCGGCTTTCAGCAGCTTAGCGAAGGCGCAGACCCTGTTGAGCGAGCCTTCCAGTATCCTGATATTGCTAAGGGCCTCCCTGGCGATAAGCTCGAGAACATCCGGGGGTACGTTGATGTCTCTCTGGCGGGCTTTGGCTCTTAGAATGGCCAGGCGCGTATCGTAGTCCGGCGGCTGGATATCCACGATTAGCCCCCATTCGAAGCGTGAGCGCAGCCGCTCCTCGAGCAGCGGCATCGACTTCGGCGGACAGTCGCTGGTCATGACAATCTGGCGGTTGGTGTTATGCAGCTCGTTGAAGGTGTGGAAAAAGCTCTCCTCGGTCTGCTCCTTCCCCCCGATGAACTGTATGTCGTCGATAAGCAGCATACCGATACTGCGGTACTTGTTGCGGAATTCTTCGGTGGTCTTCTCCCGCACGGAGGCCACGAACTCGTTGGTGAACTGCTCGGCGCTGGCGCAGATAACGTTGATGCGGTTGGCGGTCGCCGCCTGACCGATGGCGTGCAGCAAGTGTGTCTTGCCGAGCCCGGCCCCGCCATAAATAAAAAGCGGATTGTAGCTGTGTCCCGGGTTCTGCGCTACCGACTGCGCCGCGGCCCTTGCCAGCTTGTTGCAGCCGCCTTCGATGAATGAATCGAATACGTAATCGGGGTTCAACCTGGTGAAAGCCGGGGGAGTCGCTGGGATGGGTGTAATGTTTTCCGCGCTTGCGGCCTGGAGGTTCGACTTGCCGTTTACCTGGAAGACTACCTGTACCTCCGGCGCCGTGAGACCGCCTAGGGCTTTCTCGATAAGTGAACGCTGGTTTTTCTCCAGGTATTCCGCGGCGAATGTATTCGGTACGCCGACGACGAACTGATTGTCGTTGTAGCTCAAACCGACGGTCTTGTTGAACCAGGTCCGGAAGTTAGGCTTACTTACCTGGACCTGTAATTCTCCCAGGGCTATTTCCCAAATTTCTTTTGGTGGGCGCTTATCGTACGAGTCCATATACTAAATTTTCATCTTCCGCAATACCCTACTATCACTCTCGTTTTATCGAAAAAAGGCACAA
>JAFGOC010000029.1 GCA_016926705.1 Dehalococcoidales bacterium
AGGAAGGCGTTTTTCAGGTGGCGGGTTGTCTGCGAATGGAACTTGAGCTCTTTTTCCATTATCTCCAGTCCGGCGGCGGCGCTGCCCGCGTAGCCGGTAACGGCGACGGTATCGCCGACTCTGGCCCCGGAACGCTTGAGTATTTTGTCGTCCGGACTGTTCCCCAGCACCGTAACGGTTACCGATATCTGCGGCGCCCGGCTGATGTTCCCCCCTATGATAGCCACCTTATACTCTTTGGCTATTTTTATCATCCCTTTGTACAGGCGGGCGATGTTATCCGACTCCGCGTCGTAGGGCAGCGCCAGGGCTACCAACGCGTAACGGGGTATTCCCCCCATGGCGGCGATATCGCTGACGTTGATGGCCAGGGACTTCCAGCCGAGCTCCTCCCAGGTGGTTGTCTCCGGCGTGAAGTGGACGCCCTGCACCATGGTGTCCACGGTGGCCAGCTGTATCTGCCCCGTGCCTTTCCAGGCGGCCGTATCGTCCCCGATGCCCAGGATAAGCTCGGCCGACACCGCGTTAATTTTGGACTCCTTAATCATCCTGTTGAGCAGGTCGATGAGCCCGAACTCGCCCAGCTTGGATACTTTCATGGCTAAAATTATAACATACGGCTACTTTTTAGCCTAATGAATAATACTGTGATTAAAGTTACGGGCCGATTGACAGGCGATACTTTACCGCGATATCATTGTTACCGCTATCGCTCCTGTTAAACGGTGGAGTAAGATTTATGGAAGCTTCTGCGAAACGTCCCGAGTGCGGAATGTGCACTCTTAAATGTGTGGTCATTGCCTATAAACGGGCGCCATGGCTACGCATCATTCGCGAGCCTATGCTTATGGGCATGCGTTTCTTCGCTGCTATCCATCGTATCGAAGCGGAGGTTGCTAGCTATCCCTTCCCTACAATATCATGTCGTTATTGTATAAGGTTCTACAAGACGGTGCTTTTAAGAAAATCGGGCGCTTTCCGCTGGCTCCACGGCAGGTTAAATCCCGTTTTTAACTATTACATGGACCGAATAGTAAGCCCTAATGAAAGAAAGCTAGCCCGCCAGTACGCTTTAGCGGCTTCGGCTGGGACAGTAAGCGAAGAAGAGAGCTGGGACTGGATGAGGGGTATGAAAACCGGACTGTAAGATATCTTGACTTTAAACAAGCACCATCTGCTTCCGTCCTTTCCTTATTCCCTAAAACCTGCTATATTATTCCCAAATGCGCTGCGCAGTTCTGGCCGATATACACTCCAATCTTGAGGCGCTGACCGCCGTATTCAGGGACATCGAGGTGAAGGGCGGCGCGGACGAGGTCTGGTGTCTGGGCGATATCGTCGGCTACGGCCCCGAGCCTGCGGAATGCATCAAGCTGCTGCGTAAATTTAATCCCGTCTGCGTCGCCGGCAACCACGACCTCGGCACGGTGGGCAAGATGGAGCTGTCATTTTTCAATCCGGCCGCCGCCCAGGCCTGCATCTGGTCGGCGGAGAAGCTCGGCCCGGAAGACCTGCAATATCTGGAGGAGCTGCCGCAGACCGTGCAAAAGGGCGATTTCCTGCTGGCGCACGGAAGCCCCGCCTCCCCCCTCCTGGAATACGTCGCTTCCAACAGCATCGCCGAGAAGAATTTCTCCTATTTCGATAAGCCTTATTGCCTGGTAGGGCATACCCACGTGCCGCAGGCGTACAAGCAGGAAGATGATAAAGTTGCCTCAATATCGCTTTCCTCCGGCATCGGGCTGGTGCTCAAGAAGAGCCGCCTGATAATCAACCCGGGGGCGGTGGGCCAGCCCCGCGACGGCGACCCCCGCGCCAGCTACGCCATCTACGACAGCGAGGGCAGCATCTTCCGCGTTTACCGCGTGGAGTACGGCATCCGCGCCACGCAGGACAAGATGATGCAGGCGGGCTTACCTGTCTCTCTGGTGACGCGGCTGGAGGTGGGGAGGTAAAAAGATTCAAATCTCGAGTAAAAGATGAGTTAGTCTATTTCTAGAAT
This sequence comes from Dehalococcoidales bacterium, assembly GCA_016926705.1. Taxonomy (GTDB): domain Bacteria; phylum Chloroflexota; class Dehalococcoidia; order Dehalococcoidales; family RBG-16-60-22; genus RBG-13-51-18. The sequence continues at coordinate 2,003 of JAFGOC010000029.1, forward strand.
ACCGTACAAGGAATATTTTGTTTTTTCCGGATTTAACATTACAGGTTTGTTTTGTGTTAGCCATGACTGAGGTAAATTAAGGTAATTACTTAAAAACATTACCTCTTTACCTTCATAACGGCTTTGTGCAGTATAAGGTAGTCCATATATAATTCTGCGATAACCTGGGAATAATTGGTAATTAACTGCTGAATAATCGTAAGTACATACCCAAGGTTTGTGAACGTGAAAGATACATTCCGCCATTTTTTTATGACCGGATATCGTGTAGTTATTTAAGTATAAACCTTTCCCGTTTTCTATATATGGTGGATCAAAAAAAATAAAGGTGTTTCGCTTTGAACTAGTTGGAAATCGTTCTATAAATGTCAGTGCATCCATCTGGTGTAAATTTATTCTGTCTTTATATCTACTAATTCTTCTTATTCGTTGAATTATTTCGCTTTTATTAAATCTAGCATCAAGATGCCAAGTACCACTTTGATTCTTGCCACCTATAACACCACCAGACAAGATGCCAGATCGATTTGTTCTATTAAGAAAAAGAGTCGCAAATCCAAGTTCAAAAATATCCGCAGAAGTCTGATTATCAAATAAACTCCGCTGTCTATACCATTCTGCCATATTGATTTTTGTACGTTCTATCCGTTTGCAGATATTATCTGTGTTATTCAATATTGTATACCAAAACGCAAAAATGGGACGGCTAAGATCATTAATATGTATTTCTGAAGCGTATTCCTCGATCAGTAGTGTAAGTGCGACAGAAGCACCCCCCGCATATGGCTCAATATATTGGATGTCTTTAAGATTGTTTTCTTCCAAGAGACGAACTAATACTGGTGTTAATCGTCTTTTGCCACCCGGATAGCGCAGAGGTGTATAATACGGCATGTTATCACTATACTCTATTTTTACGTATTTGGCCAGTATTTTTATGGCGCCCAGATTGCAATTATAAAAGGTTGTAGGTTATCCCAATAGGCTCGTAAGTCGGCAGGGCCAGGAAACATATACGGGTTGTGAATGTATTGGTGCATCATTGTAATAGAGGGACATAATAAAGAATCTCTTTGGCACGCTCTACGGACTGGTTGAGCTTGTTGTTTTGTAAGTTTTTTATGGGATAGTAAATCGTTAGTAACAGAAGTCATTTTATAAGCTAGAGAAGCATCTTCTGAAACCTGAAGGTCTTTTTTGGTAATAATTATATCCATACTTAACTCAAGAAAAACGCGTAAAAGCACAGCAACGGCATTAGTAAAATCTTCAAGGCTAAGTCTCCTTAGTTCTCTTTCAATATCGCGGATTCTTTGGTCAGTAATATTCAGCACGCAATCACGTGGAATTAAACGGTCACGTTGCTTAGGAGTCTTCGTTGTGGCTTTTGATTTTTGTGTTGTTTTTTTTGTGACTGTTGATGGATCAACACCTTGTCCTGGTTTGTGGATTGGTTTAACTACTATATCTTCTGGAATATTATTAGCGTATTTAGTACGTTGTCCCTTATAATAGATATCTCCTACTTTTATATTACCAGTGGCGAGATCCTTTGCGATATGTAATAAAGCTTTAGCAACTGCATTTTCTTCACCTACTAGTTTCAACTTTCCCTGTTGCAGTTCGATGCCTATCTTAGCTCGTACATCTGGAGCTTCAAGTAGGCGTTTGTAGTTAGTCGTTGGTATTTTACGGCGGAACTCATGTGTTATGTCTCCTCGTTGTTCTAGAAAATTTAATGCTTGAGTATGAATTTCCAGGCCATCAGAACGAGCGAGAAAGCGCGCGTTCTCATCCGAACCCCACAATACAGAACCAGCACCCTCTCGTTCTCCTGTATGACGTAGTTCAATCCAGTGTCTTGCTTCATCTCGGTCTTTAACTATCACACAGGATACTGTTTCTATTGGTGCCACTTGATATTTCTTGCTTAGACGTCGTATTGCAGTTAAAACACTAGTTTTGACTGCATCTGAAAGTAAGTCTGGATTTTCAAGAGATTTTAAAGCAGTCAGACGTCGGTTGCCATCAATGACTACATACCGATTTTCTTCCTCATCAAAACGCATTACGATAAATAGTTCACTAGGATCAAGTCCGTTTATAAGAATATCTTCGGCTATTTTTTGTAGCTTTCTCCCTTGGTATGTAGCTAAAGAACGTAATGCTTCACGTTGTCCCACGTTCGGTTGTGTTAGCCGTGGATTTTCTTCATCAATAAGAAGATCCGCTAATGGAATTAATGTTTGTTCTGACATTTGTTCACCTCATAGTGCCACAAATACGACATTTGTACTATTTGCACAAAAGATACCACTAAAACCTATATCTGTCAATTTTTATAATCCTCCGCGACAAAATCCCCTTTACTATCTCCCCTCGCCCCCCTTATAATATCCACGGCAGGGGATAAAAAACTGGACATATTACATAACAATTTAACATAACATTATTTTTAAGACAAACAAATCAGCTACGGCCCAAAGTTAAAACACCAAAAAAATATTTTACGAAAACGAATAAAACGAATGCCCCGCTCATGGTGAGCTTGTCGAACCATCCTCTCCCTTGACAAACCCTTTCCTACCTTATACCCTTTCTAGTGAGGTCGTGCTAGACGGGGAGCCAGTGGTGCCCTGTACCTGAAATCCACTATAGCAGGGTCGAATTCCCGCTTGAGGCTTTTGTCTGGTGGGACTGCCCGTGTTAAGCGGCGTTGAAGGCCGGGTCCTGCGCGGCAGAGCGCTATGAACCCCGTCAGGTCCGAGAGGAAGCAGCGGTAAATAGTTATATCTGGGTGCCGCAGGTCAGCCTGGCCGGAGCTGGCTGGCCCGGGCAAGCCGTTGGGCGGAGTCGAGCGCGGGTGCACGGCCTCTATGTGTTATGGACAAGACCGGTTCAACTTCCCTATTGGCGCGGACGAAAAAGTTCCTGCGTAAGTACGATATACGGGCCAGGAAGGGACTGGCGCAGCATTTCCTCGTTGACGACGCTGTCCTCGATAAAATCCTTGAGACCGCCGACCTTTCCCGCGACGATACCGTTATCGAGGTGGGGCCGGGGCTGGGCTTCATGACCGCCGAGCTTGCCAGGCGCGCCGGCTGGGTCATCGCCATCGAATTGGACAATAGACTGGCCTCTATCCTACAGGAAACATTGCCTTACGAGAACATAATCGTCCTTAACGAGGACGTCCTCGGCACCGACCCCGCCAGACTGCTTAAGGGCAGCGCCCCCCATTTCCCCCCGCAATTAAGTTCTTATAAGGTCGTCGCCAACCTGCCTTACTATATAACCTCGCCGGTGCTGCGGCATTTTCTTGAGGCTAAAGTCAAGCCGGAAGTCATGGTGGTCATGGTGCAGCGAGAGGTTGCTGAAGTCATCTGTGCCAAAGCCGGTCAGCGCAGTCTTTTAAGCATCGCCGTGCAGTTTTATGGTCGACCGAGCATCGTCGCCGAAATACCCGCCGCCTCCTTTTACCCACCTCCGGAGGTAGATTCCGCCGTCGTCAGGATAGACGTATATAAAAAGCCGCCCGTCCCCGTAACCGATACGGAAGGTTTTTTCAGGCTCGTGCGCGCCGGGTTCAGTGCCGCCCGCAAGCAGGTAGCCAACTCGCTGGCGCAGGGGCTTGGTCTTCCTAAGGCGGAGGTACAAGAATTGCTGCAAAAATCCGGCATCGACCCGAGCCGCCGCGCCGAGACCTTTACGCTTGAAGAATGGGCGGCGCTGTTTAGAGAATATAGTCTGGTGGCTAAATAATATGATAACGCTTAAAGCACCTGCCAAGATAAACCTTACGCTGGAAGTCCTCCGCAAGCAACCCGACGGCTTCCACGAAATACGCAGCATCCTCCAGACTATAGACCTGCACGACACGCTGTATATTCAAAAAAGCGAGGGCATTTCCTATCGATGTGATATGGAGGGGTGGTCGGTGGAGAAAAGCCTTGTAAACAAGGCGGTGGCTTTGCTTAGGGAAGAGACAGGTTATCAGGGCGGGGTGGAAATCAGGATTGAAAAGCGTATCCCGCTGATGTCCGGCCTCGGCGGCGACAGCAGTGATGCGGGTGCTTTATTACGCGGCCTTAACGAACTGTGGGGCTTATCTCTTGGTGATGAAAAGCTGGCGGAACTCGCTGCAAAATTGGGGTCGGACGCGCCCTTCTTCATGCACGGAGGCACGGCGTTAGCCGCGAGGAGGGGGGAAAAGATTACACCCCTCCCGTCCGTAACCGGCATGTGGCTGGTGCTGGTTATCCCCGACATACCCGTAGAAAAAGGCAAGACGGGGAGGATGTACGCCAGCCTCAAGCCGTCCCACTTCACCGACGGCGGTATAACCGATAAAGTCGTGGAGGCTTTACGCCAGGGTAAACCATTCAAGACCGCAATGCTCTTCAATACCTTCGAGAACATTGCCTTCGCCGACTTTAATATCAAACGTGTTTACGTCGACCATCTAATTAAGATGGGGGCTTTACATGTTCATTTAGCGGGGTCGGGACCGGCGCTTTTTACGATGTTCACGGACAAAGCCCGCGCCGGGGACATTTATTCAAAATGCCAGAAGCAGGGCATGAAGGCTTTTCTGGCACAAACGCTATGAAAAATTACAGGATATGGGGCAAAAGGCCTTATAGGGTAGCCGTCGTTCACGGCGGGCCTGGTGCGCCCGGCTATATGGCACCGGTGGCTAGAGAACTGGCTAAGAATACAGGCGTCCTGGAGCCCCTGCAGACCAAAGACTCCATCAACGGGCAGGTAAAAGAGCTGGCTGATGTCTTAAAGAATCATGCGGATATCCCCGTCGTCCTGATAGGGCATTCCTGGGGGGCGATGTTAAGCTGTATAACCACAGCCCATTATCCCGATCTCATTAAGAGACTGATATTGATTGGAACGGTGCCGCTGGGGTGGAAGGATTTGCCGGACTTCACGCCGACACGGCTTAGCCGCCTTTCCGAAGCAGAAAGAGTAGAATTTTTATCCCTGGCGGAATTTATCTGGGATGGGGCAGCGGAAGATAAGAGCGAGCCCTTCGGGCGGTTTATCAGATTGATTACCAAATCTGAATCGTACGACCTTATCCCCATGAAAGATGAGGTGTTGCAATACCAGCTTGATATAAATATCGCGGTCGGTCTGGAAATGCGCAAGTTCACGGGGAATGATGGATTATTGAAAGCAAGCCGTCAAATAACCTGCCCGGTGACAGCCATCTGCGGCGACTATGATGTGCGTCCCGCCGGGGATGTAAAGGAATCGCTTTCACGCGTGTATAAGGACTTTAAATTCTTTTTACTTGAGAAATGCGGCCATTTTCCATGGATGGAAAGATTTGCCCGGGACAAGCTTTACGAGATACTGAAAAAGGAGATTGTCTAATGGCCCTGGTTGAATTCAATAAAGAGACCTGCATCAAGTGCGGCATCTGTGCGGCGATATGCTCGGCGGGTATTATTTATTACAAAAAAGACCACTATCCGCGCCTGTTGCCGGGCGCGGCGGAAATCTGCTTGCGCTGCGGACACTGCGTGGGGGTTTGCCCAACGGACAGTATTACCCATCAAGAATTGCCGCTGGAACGATGCCCGCCAATCGATAAAAAGCTGAAAGTCTCCTTTAAGCAGGTCTCCCAGCTTATTAAGAGTCGGCGGTCTATCCGTGAGTTCCAGGACAAGCCGGTGCCCATAGAGGTAATCGAGCGGATTATAGAAACCGCCCGCTATGCGCCTACCGGGCACAATAATCAGGAAGTCCGGTGGCTGATTGTCAACGACCGTAAAAAGATGAAAGAACTGGCGGATGTTGGTGCCGACTGGATGCGGTGGACAGTTAAAAACGTCCCCGGTATGGCAGAAATGCTGGTCGACCCCATAAAACGACTTGACGCAGGCTATGATGTTTTTCTCAGGCACGCCCCGGCGCTGGTGGTAGCCTATGCCGAGAAAGGTAATCCCATTGCGGCTACGGACTGTGCTATTGCCCTGGGGTATTTTGACCTCGCGGCGAATACACTGGGCCTGGGGTGCTGCTGGGCGGGCTTCTTCTATTTCGCTGCCGGCTCTTTTCCTGCTATGATTGAAACAGTAGCTCTACCGGAGGGTATGAACTGCTATGGTGCTTTGATGCTGGGATATCCAAAATACAAATACCAGCGGATCCCACCGCGCAAACCTGCCCGCATTATCTATCGTGCATGAAGTGAAAATAAACGAATATGGGGGATTGAAACATGGTTTATAAAACAGAAGACAATATCCAGGAAGCTTTTGCCGGGGAGAGTATGGCTAACCGGCGCTATATGCTTTATGCTGAGAGGGCGGAAAAGGACGGTTATCCAGAGGTGGCCAAGCTGTTCCGCGCCGTGGCGGAAGCGGAAATGGTCCATATCCGCAACCACCTGAATGTCATCGATGCCATCGGCAGCACCAAGGATAACCTGCTGGCGGCCAGCCTCGGGGAGAAAGAGGAGTTTACCGATATGTACCCCATTTTTATCGAGACGGCGCAGAAAGAAAAGAACGACCGCGCCGAGCGCTCCTTCGACTGGGCGAACCGGGTGGAGAAGGTGCATTACGGCTACTTCGACGCGGCTTATAAAGAGATGAGGGAAGGCAAGCAGCCCGCCGAGGCGACCTATTACGTCTGCCAGGTGTGCGGCAACACCGTCAGGGATAACGTGCCGGACAAGTGCCCGATTTGTAATGCAACGGCGAAGGCGTTTAAAAAGGTGGATTAGCGTGTCATTCCAGCGAAGGCTGGAATCCATTTATCAATTCAGGCATTCTTTAAAATTCTTGATGGATTCTGGCCTATGCCAGAATGACGGTGTGGGTGGGAGGCAAAGCTAGCGATTGCCGCGCGGAGTTTACCTTGAGCTAAGCGTGAGGGCTCGCAATGACATTGTAAAGTAGTTGTGTAAAAGGATACGAAACAGATGGCTGATACAAAACAAATAAAGACAATAATTGAACCTTATATACGAAATTGGCTTTCAAGCCAATTTACTGGGCATATATTCAAGGAAAAAACTGTATCAATAGGTTTAGGAGAACATAAATTTGATGCAGTTGCAGAAGATGGTTCAATAATAGGTGCGATTTTGTGTAATAGACCAAAAACCAGAGGTGGTAACGAGAATACGGGTGCGGTTCGTAAAGCCTTGAATGATATATCTCATCTTAAACTACTATCAAAAAACGTTAAAAAACTTATGATTTTCACTGATTCGGGTTATTGCGAGTTGATACGACGTAGGTCAGTTAGGTTAGATGCAGAAAGCATTAACATGGTAGTCTGTAAGTTACCTGCGCATTTAGAGGTATTACTTCAAAGTATTCTTAATGCAGCCAGTAACGAACAAAAAAGCAATTCTTAAAGTGATTTAATATGTTTCCTCACAATCTCCCTTTCCCCCTCCTTGCTTGCTACCTTCCCGTCCAAACGCGCTTCACGGAGCTTTTGCAGGACCTCTTTAATCCGGGGTCCTCTAGTCACGCCCAGCTTCTCCAGGTCTTTACCGGAAAGGGCGGGTTTAACATGCCGCAGTACGTTTAAGTAAAGCTCGATGTGTTCCGCGGCGGTCTCGGAGTCGGCGCCGATGGAGTTGGCGATGTAGGCAGCGGCGTTATACACGTGCAGCAGGCGGTAAACGACGCTGGGTGCCAGTCCCGGCGCCGCCAGCTCCTTCGTTTTATCCTTAATGGCTAAAGTATCCTGTAATACCTGTGCCGTGGTCTTGGGCAGGCGGAGATATTTCATAAGTTGCTCAAGTTCTGCTTCGTTTAATCGGTAGCAGAGCAGGGCAAGATATAACCGCGACTGCGCGGGCTCGGGGAGGTTTTTCTCACGCACCGCGGCAAACGTTTCCGCCAACCAATCGTCCGCCTTTAAAGCCGGATGCAAAGCTGCCAGCACGCCCAGTCCGCCGGCGCGCGCAAGCTGCTTTTCCGGTGTTTCTTCCTTCAACACGAGCTCCAGTTCATGCCGGATGCGGTCGCCGCTGACGGCCTTGAGCATTTTGATATTCCATTTCAGAAGCCGCAGCGTTTCCGGTTCGATTTTAAAGTCCAGCCGCTGCTCGTAGCGGATAGCTCGCCAGATGCGCGTGGCGTCGTCGCTGAAGCTTTTCTTATGGAGGATGCGGATAAGCTTTTTATCCAGGTCCTGACGCCCGCCGAAGGGGTCGATTACCTCTCCATAATGGCGCGGATTAAGCTCGATAGCCATGGCGTTAACCGTAAAGTCGCGCCTTGCCAGGTCGTCGCTGATGGCGCCCGGTCTTACCGTGGGCAGGGCGCCGGGGCGGGCGTAGGTTTCGGCGCGCGCCGTGATAAAATCGACGCTGCGGTTGGCCCACTTAAGATTGGCGGTACCGAAGCGGGTATGGACGGTCGCCTTGGCTTTTTTGGAGGCGGCGATTGCGTGCGCCAGCTTGATGGCGTCCCCTTCGACCACTAAATCCAGGTCGGTGTTGCACCGCCCCAGCAGCAGGTCGCGCACCACTCCGCCGACGACGTACAAGCGCTGCTGGCGTTTTTCAGCGGCCTCGCCCGCTTTTTTCATAAAGTTGATAATATCGACGGGCAGTTGCTCGCCAAGCAGTTTGGACAGGTTGATATTTGCCATCGAAAAACCTTACTCTAAAGTATAGCACAGGCCGTCTATAGTAAACCTCACTCCCTTGCCCCCTCTCCAAACTGTACATCGACAGAACTTGCTGAGTAATTTGTTTGGAGAGGGGGATAAATCTAAAAGAGGGGCTGCGCCCCTCTTAGACACCCCCGTGTAGAAAAAGAGGTATTACGTTGCCATCAGGGACTATAACCGCTTATAATGGACGGTATGAAGGTCGTCGCAGTGGTCGGTATGACCGGCTCCGGCAAGTCGGAAGTGGCCGGGTTCTTCAGAGCCGGAGGCTTTAAAATCGTCAGGTTCGGCGATATTACCGACGCAGCCGTCAAGGAAAAGGGACTGCCGCTAACCGAGGAGAACGAGCGGCCGGTAAGGGAGGGCATCAGGAAAGAGCACGGCATGGCCGCTTATGCATGGTTGAGCACCCCGCGTATCGATGAAGCTCTTAAGACGTCCAGCGTGGTGGTGGACGGACTATATTCTTGGGAAGAATATCTGTATCTTAAAAATTCTTATGGCGACAGGTTCTTCGTTGTGGCGGTATGGTCGTCACCGCAGGACAGGTACGGACGGCTGACAGGTCGTAAAGTAAGGTCGTTATCTTTAAAGGAGGCCATCGGACGCGACCGCGCGGAAATAGAAAACCTGAACAAGGGCGGCCCGATTGCCATGGCCGATTTCACCATATTGAATACTGGCTCGATGAGCGACTTAAGGAAGCAGGTGGAAAGAATTATAGCGAGGTTAAGATGACTTTACCGAAACGCCCCGATATCGATGAATATTTTTTAAAGATTGCCTCGGTGGTGGCGGAGCGCTCCACCTGCCGCAGGCACCACATGGGCGCTATCGCCGTAAGGGACAAGCACATACTGACCACCGGTTATAACGGGGCGCCGGCGGGGGCTAAGGACTGTCTGGAACTGGGATGCCTTCGAGACGAGCTGGGCATCGAGTCGGGGACGAGGCAGGAAATCTGCCGCGCTATCCACGCCGAGCAGAACGTAATTATCCAGGCGGGGCTGCACGGTGTCAGCCTGGAGGGCAGCACCGTTTACTGCACGCACACACCCTGCGTACTCTGTGCCAAGATGCTGGTCAACGCCAAGATTGCCCGTTTTGTAAGCTTCGGGAAATACAACGACGACAGGTTTATAGAGATATTCAGGGAAGCCGGTATCGAGGTGGGTATAAAAGAAAGGCCTCCGGCGGAGATTACTTTTTTAGATTAAGTATTACCGCCCGTAGCATTATATTGGGTGTTTCCTTACTTCAGCCCGTGCCAGTCCGGTAATTCGTTTAATAAAATCGGTCTTGGCGTCAGTATAACCATCGCGGTCATATTCAAATTTTTGCTTTTGCTCCAGTTTCAGCCTGCCGTACTCTGCGGAGGCTTCAGGATGAGCAATGAGATAATCCCTGAAGTAAAGCTCATCCCAATCGCCGCTGTATCTGATATGGACATGAAAGGCCGGCCCCTTAAAACCCTTCGGGGTATAACCTTTAATAAACATCATATGAGGCGGGGGTTTTTCTGGCTGTTCGAGGTATATGTATTTCTTAAGCTGCATGTTTGAGATGAGCCTGGCAGTATCGGTACCGTCCTTGATTTCAACCAAGATATCGATAGTCGGCTTGGCAATCAACCCGGGCACGGCAGTGCTGCCGATGTGATTCATGCGGACGATATCGTGTGAACCGATGGCCTGTTCCACGACGACTTTTTCTTTGAGGTAGCGCTTTTTCCAGACAGGATTATACTCGCTTAAAATGACAGGGAACAGCTGTGATAATTCTTCATATGTCATTTCATTAAAATTTTTACTCATCCAGTCAACCTCAAAGAACGGAGTCGAGTAGTGGGAATAGGGGAGGACGGATTCTTCACTACGTTAAGAATGACAAGGAAAGCTAGCGTTTTCTCTTGAGTGCTTCTTTGACGGCCGCGGCGATATCTTTAGCTGTCAGCCCGTATCGTTCCAGCAGTTCCGCCGGTTTGCCGGACATGCCAAATTTGTCCTTGACGGCGACGAATGCCATCGGCACGGGGTGAAGGCGGGCGGTAACCCGCGAGACTGTGCTGGCCAGGCCTCCGTGCTCCTGGTGCTCCTCGGCGGTGACGATGGCGCCGGTCTCTTTAGCGGCTTTGACGATAGCCACCTCGTCGATAGGCTTGAGAGTGGACATGTTCAGAACACGGCAGTCGATGCCTTCATTGGCAAGCGTGGAGGCGGCTTCCAGAGCCGGGGCCACCATAGTTCCAATAGCCATAATGGTTGCGTCTTTGCCTTTTCTTAAGGTAGCCGCTTTACCTATCTCAAAGCGGTAATTATCATCAAGTATTACCGGCAGCTTGCCGCGAACCAGTCGAACGTAGCAGGGACCCTTGTGTGCGGCCACTACCCTTATGGCCTGGGCAGTCTCAATAGCGTCTGCCGGGACGATAACGGTAAAGCCGGGCAGGGAGCAGATAAGCGCCAGGTCCTCCAGCGCCTGGTGGGAAGCGCCGTCCTCGCCGACGGTCAGGCCGCTGTG
>JAFGOC010000030.1 GCA_016926705.1 Dehalococcoidales bacterium
ATGATATACAACACCACCGACGAAGAGTGGGAAACGGTCCTTAAAACCAATCTTAGCGGCACTTTTTACTGCACCCGCGCCGCCTGCCGCGTGATGAAGCAGCAGAACTACGGACGCATTATCAATACTTCCTCTCATGCAGGACTGGGCAACATGGGGCAGGCTAATTACAGCGCCGCCAAGGAGGGTATCGTGGGGCTGACACGTACCGTGGCGCGGGATATGCAGCGCTATAGCGTCACCTGCAATGTTATCCGACCCGTAGCTGGCACGCGGGGCTTTATAGAGATGGTGAAGGAGAAGGGACTCAAGGAGGCGTGGAGCCGGATGTGGGGCGACGAGCTTGCCGAGAAGCGTATCAAGCAAATGCTGGAATTGAACCAGCCGGAGGACGTTGCAGGGCTGGTAGTTTACTTGGCCTCGGAAAAAGCCCAAAATGTAAATGGCTGCGTCTTCGAGGTGTGGCACGGTCATATCGGCATATACGCCGACCCTCCGCCCATCGAGCAAGTGCTCTGGAAAGACGGGCGCTGGACGGTCGAAGAGCTGGTCGAGAACATGCCCGTTACACTTACCAGGAACAAGACCCACGATTTACCTGCCATTTTCCCGTTTTAAAACGAAACCAGGAGGTATAAATGATAAAGAAAATCGACCATATTGCCGTTGTCGTTAAAGACATAGATAAAGCCGTAAAATCTTATGCTGATATGTTCGGTTTTAAGGTTCTGGAAAGGCGGGAGGGGCCGGGGGGTGAATTTGTCTCGGTGATGATGTCCGCCGGCGATATCCGACTGGAGTTATTCCAGCCCTTGAAAAAAGATAATAGTTTCTCCAGGTTCCTTGAGGAGAAAGGAAGCGGTTTACACCATGTCTCCTTTGCTACCGATGATATTATGAAAGAACTCGAGAATCTGAAAGCTCAGGGGAAAAAGCTCCAGAATGAAGAACCTATTCAGATGCCCGATGCCAAAATAGCTTTTATACACCCCTCCGCCGCCGAGGGAGTCTTGATAGAGCTGATACAGCGGGGTTAGCGACTTATGAAAGCTATGGTACTAAGGGAAATCTGTAATGTAAAAATACCGGGGAGGGCACCGCAGGATAATGCAAAAGCAGAGCCACTTCAATTGGTTGACCTGCCGGTTCCGGTACCCGGACCTAAAGACGTATTAATAAAGATTGTAGCCTGCGGTGTATGCCGCACGGAACTCGACCAGATAGAAGGCAGGATTGAACCTCCCAAATTGCCGATAATTTTAGGACACCAGCCGGTGGGAACAATCGCCGGTATGGGCTCAAATGCCAAGAAATTTAAAAAAGGCGAAAGAGTCGGTGCCGCTTGGATATTCTCCACCTGCGGGTGGTGCAAATTTTGTCGGGGAGGGGTGGAAAACCTTTGCGAGCAGTTTCAGGGGACAGGCTGCCATGCCGACGGGGGTTATGCCGAGTATATGGTAATTTCAGAGGACTTCGCCTATAAAATTCCGGAAGGAATCACTGATATCATTAAAGCCGCCCCGCTGATGTGCTCGGGGATAGTAGGATATCGTTCTCTAAAGCTTACGGGTATGGAGGATGGTAAGACCCTGGGCCTGTATGGTTTCGGGTCGGCGCATCACCTTGTAATCCAGATGGCCAGCTATCTATTCCCCAATTCTAAAAAGTTCGTTATCACCCGTAATCCGGTTGAAAGAGAGTTAGCCAAAGACCTGGGCGCCGAATGGGCAGGGGATATCGGCGAAAGGACTCCGGAAAAGCTGGACTGCGCTATCGATACTACACCGGCCTGGAAACCGGTGCTCTCCGCCCTCGAGAACCTGGAAAAAGGCGGCAGGCTGGTCATCAATGCCATCAGGAAAGAAGCAGGAGATAAAGAATTCCTGCTGAAGCTGGACTACGAGCGGCACCTGTGGATGGAAAAGGAGATAAAATCCGTCGCTAACGTGACCAGAGCCGATGCCGAAGAATTTCTGGCGCTGGCGGCTAGGATGAAAATTAAGCCGGAAATTCAAAAATATAAATTAGAAGAGGCGAACAAAGCCCTGGTAGAGTTGAAAAGCGGTAAAATACGCGGCTCGAAGGTCCTGGTAATGCAGGGTGTATAAAATTGAGGATTATTTTGTCTGGATGGTTTAAGCCACCAGCAAAGGAATAATCTTCCTAACGCTATCCACTTTTTCCAGGTTTAGCAAAATATCCAGCAGTTGTGTTGCTTTTTTCTGGCTTATCTTTTTAGAGAATTCCACGTTCATCCAGAACTTATCGATGATTTCATCGCGGGTCATGGGGTTACTTTGCGGGTCGCCCTTGACTTTGGTGCAGGTCTGGGTTAGCCTCCTCCCGTCTTTCAGCGTTACCGTCATCCTCGCTTTTTCAAATTCGACGTCTTCAACCGCCGTCAGCTTTATTTTCTTGATAAACTCGGCTACTTGCGGGTTGCGGATTGCCGACTCGGTGAAATGCTCCGGCCTTACGCTGCCGAAGAGAAACGCCGTGGCCGTTACGTATTCATAGCTGAAAGCAGCGTTTCCGTGCGGGAAAGCCCCGATTTTAAACGGGTGCCCGCATACATGGTCGATGCCCCCCTGCGCCAGGTCGAGATTGACCGACGCTATATCATCGGGCTTGATGTTATGCTTTTTTATCAAGTCCAGCGCACACTGGATAGCGGCGTGTGGGATACGGCAGCAGGGGTAAGGTTTTATAGTGCCGTCGTAATAAAATTTCTTGGCCAGGTTGTCCGTCAGCGCCTGCGGCTTCTCACAGCCTTCGGTGAACATCTTATAGTACCCGAATCTACCGAACAGCGCGTCCTTCGGTCCCGTCCAGCCGGCCTTCGTTAACTGTGCCGAAAATATCCCCGCCCGCGCCGCCAACCCCTGCGGCAACTTGAAAGCGGTGGTGCCGTCCCAGAACGATTGAAAAGTTGTCCCGATCTGATTGAGGGCGATACCGAAGGCATTCCGCAGCTGTAATTTATCCAGTCCGAGGAGACGCCCGGCGATGGCGACAACGCCGAAGGTATTGACCGTGCCCACGCCGTCCCAGCCTAAGGTGAAACCGAAGCCCGAAGCTGCCAGTATTCTGGTGGCAATATCGTCTCCTACGAGCAGGGCGGTTATCATTTCTTTGCCGCCGGCACCGACCATTTCGGCAAGGGTAAGCGCCGATGGTATAGTGGTGCCGCTGATATGCCCCGGGCAGCTCATGCCTTCATACAGCGGACTCACCGGTTCGAAGTCGAAGGAGCGTGCCATGATACAGTTCATGAAAGCCGCTTCGCCGACCGGCAATTTATCACCATAGACGAGAACCGTGGCTTCCTTCTTGCCGCCCCGTTCTTTCAGGAGCCTCAATAGTTCCGGATTGCCCGTATCGAGAGCGCCGCCTATCAGGCACCCCAATGTATCAATGATGCGGTATTTGGCGGCTTCCAGCGTGTCTTCATCGATATTCTCGAAGCGCGTTTTCAGCGCATTGGTTACCAGCCTTTCTATTGCCGTAGCTTCCATTTTCCTGCTCATCAAGAGTTTTTATTTGCCTATTACTATCGGTTTTTTACCCGGGGTGGCGAATTTTTTCACCGCCGCCTCGTTGAGTTCCACCCCTATACCCGGCCCCTCCGGCGGATATAAAAACCCATTCTCGTAGCGCGGCACTTTCACCGCCAGGTCGTCCTTGAGAGGCGTGCTGACGGTGTCAGGTATATTATAGAGGTTCAACGGCCCGATGGCTTCCTGCTCGATTTTTCCTATCCACTCCGTTGCCGCCAGGAAATGCGCCGTGCATGCCGCTCCCAGCCCCGAGTCTATCATACAGCCGCACATTACCGGAAGGTTGGCCGCCTGCGCTATGCCTACCCACTTCTGCGACTTCAATATCCCCCCGGCTTTAGGCACCTTGAGGAAGAATCCGTCCGCCGCGTCTTTTTCGATGATTTTTATCAGGTCGTTAAGCTCTTTGGCGGACTCATCTGGGAAGACCGGCACGTCCACCTTGCGCCGCAGTCGCGCTAGTCCGTCGATATCCCACCAAGGCACCGGCTGCTCGGCCACGTAAACATCGTATTTGGCTACTCGCTGCAATACGTAAAGCGCCTGGTGATACAGCCAGCCCCCGTTGGCATCTATCATTATCTTGACGTTTTTCCCCACCGCCTGCCTTAGGGCGCCCACCGTCTCGATGTCCTCGTCCGGCGTGCGCGCGCCGACTTTTAATTTCAAGCCCTTAAAGCCGGCTTTTACCAGCGATTTAGCCTCCGCCTCCACCTCGGCCGCCGTGCCGGAGGACATTACGAAGGCCAACGCTATCTTC
Organism: Dehalococcoidales bacterium; assembly: GCA_016926705.1. Lineage (GTDB taxonomy): Bacteria > Chloroflexota > Dehalococcoidia > Dehalococcoidales > RBG-16-60-22 > RBG-13-51-18. The sequence goes on from JAFGOC010000030.1 coordinate 4,318, forward strand.
GGGTTGGATAATCCTCCTAATAATTTATACAACGGCACCCCCAGCGCCCTGCCCATCAGGTCGTGCAGGGCGTAATCGACGACCGCCTTCGACTGATTATTGGCCCGGCAGGCTTTGTCCATCCTCGCCACGATTTTCTCGATATTGGAGGGGTCCTCTCCCAGCAGAATCTGCGGCGCAAAAACGTTGGCGATATTGGAGAGGATGGAGTCCTGACTCTCGCCCATGTACCATAAAGAAGTGTCCCCCGTTTCCGCCACCCCCGTCACTCCTTCGTCAGTAAGTATCTTGAGAACGACGGCATCGGCGCATTTGGCCGGCCCGCCGGACATTACGATGGGCTTGACGAAAGGAATCGATACCGGTATACACTCAACCTTGGTAATTTTCATAAGATTACCTCCAGCAGCTATACAAAATTCTGGAAAATGCTCTTTCTATTTAGCATTAAAAACCGATATAAGTCAAACCGTGAATTCTTGTGACATATGTCATAGAGTTGAATTTTCATTATATGTATAATAATTCTAGCACCAGATGGGGAGGTTCAATTCATGGAAGCTAAATGCCCCGGTCAGGACATGAGAAACTTGCGTGCCGCTATGTATAAGTGCCCCAAATGCGGCGCCGAGGTGGAGATGTTCTCCGATGAGCTAAGAATCAAGTGCAAAAAGTGCGGCGAATACGTCTATAAAGAAAAGACCCCCTCCTGCATCGAATGGTGCCCTTCCGCTAAGCAGTGTCTCGGCGAGGAACGCTGGAAAGCCCTTCGCGGAGAAAAATAAGTCTATTTTGGGAGAGAACGGTGATTTTTAAATCGGGTAAAAATAAAGATAAAGCTACAAAACGGTTAAAAAGTGATAATAGAAGATGTATTTCCTGTGTTCAGTCCTGCAGCATGTCGGGGCTGTGTATGAAGCCCTGGCCGGAGTTTAATATTACCGCTGAAAAAAGGGAGTTAAATGACCACCAAAACGTTAAGGAAAATAGTCAAAATAGATGAAGAAAAGTGCAACGGCTGCGGCGCCTGCATTATCTCCTGCGCCGAGGGTGCATTGAAAATCATCGACGGCAAGGCAAAGCTCATCAGTGAAAAGTATTGTGACGGACTGGGTAACTGCCTTGTTTGTCCACAGGATGCTATTACTATTGAAGAGAGAGAAGCCGAGGAATTTGACGAGTCTGCTGTTGAGAAACACCTGAATGCAGCCGGAGAAAAAGAAGAAAAGTTAGCCTGTGGATGTCCCTCTGCCAGCGTTCAGCAGTTTGAAAACCAGGGTGGAGTGACCTGCCCGGCGGCTGTTCTCACCGAGGCTATGGATAAATCCAGACTCGGGCACTGGCCTGTCCAGCTTACGCTTGTCCCGCCCACCGCCCCTTTTCTTGAAGATGCTGACGTCGTGCTGGCGGCGGACTGCGTACCTTTTACTTACGCCGGTTTCCATCAAGACTTCCTCGGCGATAATGTAGCCCTGCTGGTTGCTTGCCCCAAGCTGGACGATTTCAATGCCCATCAGGAAAAACTGAACGCCATTTTAAAGCAGTCCGGCATTAAGAGCCTGACGGTGCTTCACATGGAAGTGCCCTGCTGTTCCGGTCTGGTGCATATGGCAAAGCAAGCCATATTAGCCAGTGGGAATGTAGTCCCCTTTAAAGATATCACCATCAGTGTCCGGGGCGAGTTGAAGAGCGGTTAGGATACCAGCTTCTTACCGAGTTCGTATGCGGCGGTAAGACATTCGGGGTGGTCGTTGATTTCCCCCTTCTTATCGACGCCTCTTATTAGCAGCTCTTCTTTGTATTCGGCGTTGATGGCCTGGAAAAAATACTTTATCGTCAGCTTGGGTCCCTCAAAAAGCCTGATTCCCTTCGTCGCCCCCACGCAGATAAAGCCGCCCCTCTTTACCGGGATATCCAGGTTTTTCAACACGTATTTCCTCGACCAGAACGCCTGGCACCGACTGATAAACGCCATCAACTGCGCACTGACGGTGTAGAAGAAGATAGGCGTGGCGACGATAATGGCATCGGCAGCCAGAATTTTATCATAAATAGCGGTCATATCGTCTCGGAGGGGGCAGGTGCCGTCCTCCAGGCAATGGTAAATTTCTTTGCAGGGCGTAATCTTAAGCTTATCCAGGACTATTTTCTCGACCATAGACCCGGCGCTCTGCACCCCTCTTATAGCCTCGTCGAGGAGAATATCGGAGTTTCCCTTGATACGCGGGCTGGCCATTATACCCAGGACTTTCATATATTCCTCCGGTTATTTTTTTTAATATCTATTCAGGTTTTCAAATTATCTCGGAGGATTATCGGAAAATAGCTTACCTGCCTGTGAAACGTTTTCTGGTTTCATCTCAATGATATCGATAGTCACTGCGGTCTCCGGGCAGCCGATGTTTTTCACAATCGCCTCGGTCACGTCCTTTGCCATGCCCCTTTTCTGTTCTTTTGTCCTGCCTTCGATGATTTTAATCGTTACCAGCGGCATATTAACCTCCCTGACTTTGTTCTTAGAAAAAGTGTAATGCTTTAGAGATGGCGCGTCAAATATGAAAAAAATTACAGATTTAATTAAAACCGCCTGATTTTCAACACGATTACCAGAACTATAAACAGCGCCAGGAAGACTATCCCCAGCAGTCCCCCGATGAGGTAAAGCAGCCAGCCGGGTATATCAGGCAGTTGATTGATTACCGTTGCTGGAGGTGCAGGGTCAGATGGGGAGCCCGGAGGCAGCGGCGCTGATTGCTCTGAAGAGGGGTTATTTGGAAAAGACTGAAAGCCGTTTAGTGAAGACAGCGATATTAACGGTTCGTTGATTGTCGGGGTTATTTCCGGTTCTTCGGTCGGTGGTGTTTCGTCCACATCCGGTTCCGGCTCTGTCATAAAGACGCTAACGGAACTCCAGGCGCTGCTCGTGCTGGCAGTGGTCGCCCTGATTTTCCAGTAGTAGTGGGTCGCGTAGTCCAGGCTGACATCACATTGCCAGACGTTAGAGGTGAGAGCATACTCATTCATTTTAACGATGATAGGATGTGTGAAATCGGCGTCGGCGGCTATCAGCAGTTCGTATGCATCCGCACCGATCACCGCCGACCACTGGAAAACAGGCCTGATGGATACCCCTTCCGCCCCGGCCGCGGGCATCTCCGGCTGTAGATTCACCACTTCGGTGTCCATGCTGGTCGTAAATGACCACTTAGGCGACCATGGACTGTAAACGGGGGCGCAGGCCCGCACCCGCCAGTAGTAGGTGGTAGCAGGCTCGAGGGCTGCCAGGATTACAGAGCTGGCTGATGTTGTCCCGTTAAGGCCCGCCGGGATAATAGAAAAATCCGTATTGTAGGTGCATTGCCATTCGTAATTAGTAGCTCCTTCCATCGTCTCCCAATCGATGGTGATATTCCTGATAGTATGGTCTACCAGACTCCCGATGCCTGTTATATTATTCAGCGGGGTTACCTGTATAGCTGGAGATGTCAGTGTGTCGTAATAGGTCATAAGCTTGTCATTTGCATCATCTATCGACCATAATCGGCCGGCGCTCTGCCACAGGCCTAGTAGCTCGGCACCTGAACTCAAACCTAGTGTTACTGTTTCAAATGCCGGCCCGGAGGTGAGCCTGGGACTGAGACAGCGTTCCGTGCCATCGCCAGGATTTGAGCTTACAGCATACAATACACCGTTATTGGAGACGGCCAGTCGATTTATTATTGATCCGGCTGGCAAGCTGCCGCCGATACTCTGCCACTCATCGCTCTGGCCGATGATGAAGCGGTAAAGGCCACTGCCTGGAGTATTGCTGGCGGCGTAAACGGTGTGGTTGATATTGAAATCCGGGTCGAAGGCCACTGAAACAGAACCCGTCAGTGGCGGTGTGGCAGTATAAAGTGGGAGTGGTTGAAATGAATAGCCATTATCACTGGAATAATATATTCCACCATCAGTATTTCCCGCCAGCAGTGTGCCGTCTTCTCCATAGTTGGGAGAGGCAACCAGAGAGTATAACGAATCGGTCCCCGCTATGGCGACTTCGCTATAACTGAATCCACTATTCGTGGTGCGAATAATTTTTCCCTGGGAGCCGTTATAACTGCCTGCATAGAAAGTGCTTTCATCTGTAATTGCCCAGACATCAATGGAAAAAGGTGTTCTCGTATAGGGTTCGTAGGTGAAGCGGCATTGGAAGCTCTGGCCATTATCTTTGGATTCCCAGATGGCTGGCTGTCCGTTGCTGTTGCCGGTGGCGAATATCGTTTGACAGTTGGGTCCGTATTGGGGAGGAATCCCCACCAGACCCAGATTGTCCACTCCGGGTAAATCACTGGATAAAATCCTCTCCCAGGTAGAGCCGTCATCCGTACTACGCCAGAGATCGTGTTCCCCTCCGAAGGTAATCATGAATATGTTGCTGCTTATATTTATATTCGGCGATGGCGCAAAGTCGATAATGCTGTTAATGGCTGTGTCAATCATACTTATCTGGTTCCAGCTTTGCCCTATATTATGGCTGATGGATAAAGCACTCCCGTTGCCGCTGGTAGCGGTGTATATCAAGCCGGTCGTTACAAAATCGGGCGCTATTAATACGTCCGTGTCCGTAGTGCCGGTAGGTATCTTTTGACTTTTTCCCCATGAAATACCACCGTCAGTGGTGGTATAAATATGGCAACTATCGGCAGCACCGGCCAAAAGAACAGAGTACTGCCCGTCACAATACGCCGTAAGCCCCGTAATATCAGTGTTAATTTCTCCGTAAGCTGTCCCGCAGTTAAGGTCGGTAGCTATCGAATCTCCTGGTGCATCGACGCATTCTATTTTGTATACATCACCATTGCCTGTACCTGTGTCAATGCCAACGAACAAATTACTGTTGCCTGAAGATGTGTCCGCACTATAGTAAATTGGAAATGTAATCGTTGCCCCTTCGGTAACAGCGATGGCGTTCGGGGGGCTAGCATTATCTATATTCAATCTGGCGGGACCGATAAAGGCGTTCCAGTCAGCGTTGCCTATTTTGTTGTACACGAATGTATTTGTCTCGTCAGTCACTACAGACACGATTTGCCGATCGACTGCGTAGGATGGAGAAAACGCTGTAGAATATACGTCGTAATTCCCTATGCCGCTGTCCGTCCAGCTGGGAATAATATATCCCTCATCTAGTATGTAGACCCCGCCGAATTCGCCGCTATCGCTGTCTCTGGTACTCACAGCTACGATGTGGTTATTAAACCAAGTCGCCGCTATTGACGTTATGGTTATGTTACCGGTTCCTGCTCCACCGGGACTCGCCGGCATTGGTTGAAAGCTTTTACCGCCGTCGCCAGACCGGTACACCGCTGTTGCGGCGGCGTAATAGAGGATATTTGTATCGTATGGTGAAATAGCGATATCGGTAATCGCATGTTGCACATTGCCGATGCAGGACCATCTCATGCCCCTGTCTGTAGATTTATAAAGGGTGAAGGAGAGTCCTTCGACGTAAGCATACAGGGTGCCGTCAACGGCTGCGGTCAGGTGCTTGATATTAGAGCCGTTGGCCAGCGCCCAGCCGCCCGCCTCTCCCTCGGTTGGTATATCAACTCTCGTCCATCTCAATGCCTCGGGAGAAGCGGTAAATGCCGGACGCGGTGTAAAAACAGTGAAGTTAAGCAGAAAGACAATGATAAGCGTAGTAATGGATATTACAAAAAACACGCATCGGGCATTATGTTTATTTGACACATGGCGAATTTTACTCTTTAAAAATCTCAAAGTCAACTTCTAAATTTAGTAGCTGTTATTTGAACAATTTTGTCTGTGGAGTATATACTTGAATCGTAGTAAATAGGAACGTATGGCATAAATGGCAAAAGAGACTAACGAAATCGATGAAGGAACCGACTACGTTGGCTATCAGGAAGCCTTTCAGCTTATTTGTGACAACGTAAAAACCGTCGGTGTTGAGGAACTGCCTATGGCTTTGAGCGTGGGCCGCATTGCGGCTGCGGATATCGTTGCTGCGGTGAGCTATCCTTCGGTCGATGTGACTTTAAAAGACGGATATGCCGTTGTTTCGGCGGATGTTGCCAAAGCCTCGGTGCAGAATCCTGTCCGTTTAAAAATTACTGGTTCTGTTTATGCCGGCGGTCGGCGTGACCTTAAAGTAATGCCGGGCAGTACGGTTAAAGTGTGCTCGGGAGCGCCAATTCCTCCCGGGGCCGAAGCCGTGGTATCCGAAGAGCTGTGCGAGGAAATTTCTTCAGATGAGGTTCTGGTTAAAGCCGATGCTGCTATTGGGCGTAATGTGCTGATTGCCGGAGGAGAAGTGAAGGCAGGAAGTATCATCGTCAAAAAAGGGGGCAGACTTCTCCCCGGCTATCTGGGGCTCGCAGCGGCTGCGGGCATCAACCGTGTTGATGTTTACCGCCGGCCTGTCACCGCTATTATCGGTGTAGGTGATGAAGTCGTCGCGCCCGGCGCCAACATTAGTCCCGGGCAGCTTTATGCCAGCAACCTCGTTACCATGGAAGCCTGGCTGGAATCTTTCGGTATATCAAGCGTCTCCTCGATTGCCAGGGATAATAAAGCTGCTATTAAAAAAGAATTGACCAAACACATCGGAGATGCTGATGTTATTCTCACCAGCGGCGGGGCCTGGGGCAGCGAACGCGACCTCGTTATAGGCGTATTAGATGAGCTTGGCTGGCGTAAGATATTCAATCACGTGCGCCTGGGGCCCGGCAAGGGCATCGCATTTGGAATCTGGGAAGGTAAGCCAGTTTTCTGTCTGCCGGGCGGTCCTGCCAGTAATGAGATGGCTTTTATTCAGCTTGCCCTCCCCGGCATACTGCGTATGTGCGGCGATACAAGGCACCCCCTCCCCTCCGTTAACGCCAGGCTTGGGGAAAGCGTAAAAGGACGCCACCCGGCCTGGACGGAATTTAAAGACGCCGTGCTCTCGCGGGATGCTAAAGGCGATTATCATGTCCGGCTTTATAAGCACCGCAGCCGCCTGCAGGCAATCGCCAGCGCCAACGGCCTTCTCTGCGTACCGGAGGGTATTAGTTCTTTGTCTGCCGGTGAGATTGTCTCCGTTCAGGTCCTCATTCCTCTTGATTGAGAGACGTAAGATTTACCCTTAACTGTATTCCCTGAAAAAGAGAGAGCCCCGACATTTCGTCGGGGCTCTCGTTCCTTCGTAAGAAGGCTATCCGTCAGGTCAGGACTTTAAACTGTTCGTCTTGTTCTGACAATCAGGATGATTACAGCAATCACCAGTACCGCGCCGACCACGATAATTGCCCAGATGTAGGAAGGATTGACTACCTCCTCGACATTAGGCGGGACAGTTATTACTGTGGTGGTGGCTGCTGGCTGCGTGATGATAGCGGTAATTATGGGAGTCGGGGCCGTGGTGATAACCACCGGAGTTGTTTCGGGTGGAAGCTCGGCCACGATGAAGTTGGCGACCGCTGACCAGTCACCTTCAGCAGGTGTCAATGTCTTGACGCGCCAGAAGTACTGCATGCCGCGTTCAAGTGTGACGGTAGAAGGTAGAGACACACCGGCGGAAGCAGTATCAGCCGTGTAAAGCACGTCAGTAAAGTCTGCATCTGTCGCCAGCTCGAAGCGGTAGCTGTTGGCTCCGGTAATCGGGCTCCAGGAGAAGCCTGGGGTCGTTGTGTTGACTTCCGAGCCGTTGGCCGGTGAAGCGATGACCGGTACGATAGCTACCAGCTGCTCGATGCTGAAGGTCTGCAGCGGTGACCAGTAGCTTTCAAGCGGGAATCCGTTAGATACCCTGACTCTCCAGTAGTAGGTCTCTCCGGGTACAGGGATGAATGCAGGAGCAGCAGTACCGGTTAAGCCCACAGGGACCGAACCGACACCGCCGTCAAACAAAGCGAGACCGATAAATGTGTCAGCGCCTACCAGTATGGTCTGGCCGGGGTCAAGGAATATCGCGATGTCGAACAGGTACCCCAACAGGTTGTTCCCCATAGGAGCCGTCCACTGGAAGTTGAACCCGAGAACTGCACCGTTGATGCTGTTAACCGGGATAATGGTGTCGTTAATCGGGTAGGTTGGGACTGGCGCCATGGCGGGGCCGATCATATATTCGGTATAGCTTTGCATCGTGTCCACGCCGGCTGCGGAGCGTATCCACAGGTTGGTGTTCGGCGTGCAGTACTGGAGGGTGTTAAGCGTGGTGCCTGCAAGCGCGGAGGCGATGGTAACATTAGCTGTTATGAAGTCCGTCTCCCAGATCATCACGATGGTGGGATAGAGGAACCTGTACAGTATGCAGTTGCCGTCGTCCCAGGCATAGAGGATGTCGTTGACAAAAGCAATACCATCGATTGTGGTGGCGCCATTCGCAGTCTTGGCCACGCTTGTGGTCCAACCGGTGAGAGGAGTATTGGTGCCGATTGTCCAGCTGCAGAGGTTACCTACGGCATTATCGCCGGCCCAGATTACATTGCCGGTTGCCAGGCCGTTGGCTGTAGCTACTACACCGCCAGCGCCCGGGGTCGGGCCAAGCAATGCAGGAACAAGCGCCCAGCTCGTGTTGCCGTCTGCGGTGTAGGCAACCGCGCCGGCGGTGCCGCCAGCGATTAGCTGGTCATCGGCAATCAGGGTGAGGCTGTAAACGTTATTGGCGAATAGAGCGAGGCCGGTCGCTACCGCTGGATGCCAGAGGAATGCGCCGCTGTCAGTTTTGCGTACCGTTGCAGCGCCCTGTACAGACGCATAGAGCGTGTTGGCGTCCTGCACCACGAAGTCTGACATATTGGAAGCAAAAGCGCGCGTTACCCAGTTTACCGTGCCGTCCAGCGACTTATAGACGATGACGCCGCCGACCAGGCCGAGATACACGGTATCCGGGTTATCCGCGTCGGCGCGTACCATCCAGGTTTGGCCGGTTCCGGCAGCTAGGATAAAGACGCGTTCCCAGGTTGCGCCGGCTTTCTTCCAGAGGTTGAGGTCTACGCCGTCATCGGTGAGGACATACGTCACGGAGCAATCCGGGCTTATCCAGTAGTCAACTACCAGGCCGAAGTTGCTGTTTATCAACGCAATGCCGTCGAATGTCGCGCCAAGGTCGGTCGTTCTGGCAACACCGCCGTTAGAACCCTGGGCGAAACAGTAACCGACGCCGCCGTTAAAGAGCACCAGCGGGGCAGTGCCCGTGCCGGG
>JAFGOC010000031.1 GCA_016926705.1 Dehalococcoidales bacterium
CCGAGGCGGAGATTTGAACTCCGACGCGCTTACGCGCACCACCCCCTCAAGATGGCGTGTCTACCTATTCCACCACCTCGGCACGCTTATCCTGCCTCTCGTCCGGAAGTATGGCAGGGGTGGCAGGACTTGAACCCACGACCGGCGGTTTTGGAGACCGCTGCTCTACCAACTGAGCTACACCCCTGTGCCATGAGAAATTATAGTTTATTATATCATGCAGGCGCAATATTAGGAGAAATACCCAAAAAAAATAGGAGTTACCACGCTTCGGATTACCCTTTGTCAATGCTATTATTATATGTAAAAGGCATAAAACGAAATACACACATTCATAAGATGTGATATAATTGTAATACAATTCATTCCAACGCGTACTTGACAAATCTGCTATAATATTAAAATACTACGGTAGTACGTTATCCAATATAGCAGACTTTATAGCTAGATAATGGAAACGTTAAGGTACACAGGGGAAGTGAGCCTGATTTTTAATGATAGTCAGGCTGTTATTTTTACTATTATTCACATAATAAAGAACAAGGTATGGGTTCTTTAAGGTAAGGAAGGGAGAGGGAAATGGTAACCAAAAATTGGATACCATCACAAAAACAAGTTGATGCTCTTTTGGCGTTCAGGAACAATAGCTCACATTATATTCAGAAATCTAATGAATTAAAAGAGCGACATGCTGGAATGTTCATTGCTATCTTAGACGGCAATGTTCTTTTTAGTAAAGAAAATGCCGAGGAACTGTTTGACGAAATTAGAAGTAATTTTGATAAATCAAACGCATCAAAAATATTCGTTACATATATTCCCAAAGAAGATGAGGTAATGGTAGCCTAGCTTAATGTGTAGGCTAGTTATTACCGAGATCGGAACTCTTTTAGCTCCTGCTATTATTAGAATTCCTACGCTGAATTTCGTTGCACCCTCGTTGCGAAATGATAATCTCACAGATGCAGATACTTATGAAAATAACATCGTTTTCATGGTAGATACTGGTGCACAAATAACTTGTATTTCTGGACTTGATGCTATGAAGTTAGGCATCGAAACATTCTATCTAGAAGCGTCTGACGATATAGTTGGCGTAGGGGGTAGTAGTAAAGCATATAAATTAAAGAATGTTGAGATAGGGTTAATTGAAAACATTTCACGTGATAAAATTAGTTTCCATATCGAAAAAATAGATCAAATATGTGTTATTGATTCTTTAAAAATGATGAGTCTTTTAGGCACCGATTTATTAAAAAGATTCGACCTCGTAACAAAGAGGTCTAAAGATGAAGCATACTTAAAACGCTGTGTTGATGCAGAAGGTAAATTTCGCATTATATCGAAAAAATTACCTCCAAAGATACTAAAAAGAACTTACCCATCACCACCATAAGGTTTCGTTTGCATTTGGTTGACACACTACCTCTCTCCCTCTATAATGCTCTCAAATGGACAGTTTAAGCACCTTTGATTGGATTGCTGCATTAGCTCTTGTAATGTCTCTGATAACAGTATTTTTTCAGCTAAGGTTTTACTTATTTCGTGTTCGTTTACGGATTCTAGATTACATTGTTCCATATGTTCATGGTCGATTATCTCTTGCAGTTGTCCGATTAGCGATTGTAAATCCATCTTCGAAAGCAATTTCCGTTTGCAATATAAACATAATAAGCAGCCTAAAAGATGTACCTGCGAAACAAGTTGTGGTTGAATATTCTGAAGATTTTCTGACCTCATATTATAAACTAGCCAACGATGAGACTGAATATCGTTTCCAAATGCCCACTTCAGAATTGCTACGAACTCCCCTTGATATACTCCCACACCAATCTGTGAGTAAATGGATAGTTTTTTCTCTTGAGCTTCCTGAATGGATAATGGAACGGGATGAGCGCACACTTGTGACGATGCTTGATTTTGTCGTTTATGACCATCGCTATGACGTATGGAAACAGAGGGGCAAAATTGCTCATGGCTGGAAGCAGGCTCTCGTGGGGAGAAAATTTTCAGCCTCTTGGCCTTATACATAAATTTCGATATCATATTCAGCATTTAATATAGCCTCCGTCGTTTCGCCCCTCTGAACGGGCGTCTGCTCATCAAGCCTGACTTAGAAATGAATTTTACGACTTTCAACCAAATGCAAATAATACCCACCATAACCCCCCTTGCCCCTTATATGTAAATCTGCTATACTTAACAAAACATCCTAAAAGGAGCTTATCTTACACCTTTAAGCCAGTCCCGCGAGGCCGGCAAGGGAAACAAAAGGATATCTATGCTCTCGACCTCTTGCCGGCAGGAAGCAAGAGGTTTTTTTATGCCTGAAAAAATAGTCATGAATGCGGAGGACATCCGGCGCACGCTGGCCCGCATCGCCCATGAAATCATCGAGCGCAACAAGGTCGTCGACCATTTAGTACTGGTGGGCCTGCACACCCGCGGCGTTCCCCTCGCTCGCCGGCTGGCTAAAAACATAGAGCTTTACGAAAACTCAAAACTGTCCGTCGGCGCCCTGGACTTCAGCTCCTACCGCGATGACCTCAATGAATCGGAGGCGAGGAATGCCCTCAAGCGTACGCATATCCCCTCCGATGTTAATGATAAATCAGTCGTCCTCGTCGACGATGTGCTCTACACCGGCCGCAGTATCCGTGCCGCTATGGATGCCCTTATCGACCTTGGCCGCCCGCGTTCCATACAGCTGGCGGTGCTTATCGACCGCGGCCACCGCGAGATGCCCATACGCGCCGACTATGTGGGCAAGAACATTCCCAGCGCTCGTCACGAAGACATCCAGGTGCGCCTGGCGGAAACCGATGGCCGCGATGAGGTGGCTATCGTTAATCCCGACAATATTAAAATCACTAAAGGTATGAAGGAAAAGCTGGAGTCCCGGTGAAACGGGGAAAAGGGGGTGCTGTCATGAATATGAAAGATAGAAACATGGTCACCATCGACGATTTCTCCAACGGCGAGATAATGGCCCTGTTTTCCCTCGCTGATGCCATGGCTAAAAACATGCCGGAGCAATACAATCTCTGCCGTGGCAAAATCATGGCCAGCCTGTTCTTCGAGCCTAGCACCCGTACCAGACTCTCCTTCGAAGCCGCCATGCACCGACTCGGCGGGAGTGTCATTACCGCCTCTGATGTCGGCGCCAGCTCGCTGGCTAAAGGCGAAAGCATTTCCGATACCGCTAAAATCGTCGGCAGCTATGCCGATATCATCGTTATCCGCCATCCCTGGGAAGGCGCCGCCAAGGTAGTAGCCGACTACGCCGGTATCCCGGTCATCAACGCCGGCGACGGGGGACACCAGCACCCCACCCAGACCCTCCTCGACCTCTATACCATCATCAAAGAGCGGCGCGACCTGAAAGGACTCAAGATTGCCCTTTGGGGCGACCTCAAATACGGGCGTACCACCCACTCGCTGATTTTCGCCCTGGCCAGGTTCGGGGCGGATATCCTGTTCTGTCCCAGTCCCGGGCTCGAGGTGCCGGAGCACGTCATCGATAAACTGGTAACCGAATACGGCGGCGATGTGGACAGGATATCGGCCACCGCCAAAAAGAACTATAATACCCTCTTCCCGGTGGACGCCATTTATACCACCCCCAACAGCCCCCACCAGCTGGCGATGATGCCGGACATGAGCGTCCAGGTAGAGCTCAAGGGCGGCGTCGATGCCCTCTACGTAACCCGTACGCAAAAAGAACGCTTCACGGACAAAGAGGAGGGTCAGGAGAAGAAAAAATACCCCGTCGTGGACAAGAAGCTGCTGCAGGACAAAGTGTTCCGCAAGACGCTGGTCATGCACCCCCTCCCCCGCGTCGATGAACTGGCTTATGAAATCGATGCCGATGAAAGGAGTATGTACTTCAAACAGGCCGCCCACGGCGTGCCGATAAGGATGGCGCTCCTGGCCGCCCTCCTCGGCGCTAAAGAAGTCGATATCCCTAAGGTGGAGTCGCCGCCCCCCGTTTTTTACCCTAATTACCAGGGTCAGCCGGGCCCGGTCTGCTCCAATCCCCGCTGCGTATCGATTCAGCCGACCGAAACCAAGTATCTCAAGCCAAGTTTCAAAATCGTGAACACGTCGCCTCTTACCCTCCGCTGTGTGTACTGCGAACACGGCTTCGAGCCGAAGTACGTCGCCAGCAC
>JAFGOC010000032.1 GCA_016926705.1 Dehalococcoidales bacterium
ACCATCAGGCAGAACCTTTTCTGGGCTTTCGCCTATAATGTGCTGCTGATACCGGTGGCGGCGGGGGTGCTTTACCCGGCTTTTCATGCCGCTGGTGTGCCCGCTGGACTCAAGTTTATCCTCGGCGATTACGGCTTCCTGAATCCAATCCTGGCGGCGGTGGCCATGGCGTTAAGCTCGATTACTGTAGTCTCCAACTCATTACGCTTAAGGGGCTTTAAGCCTAAAAAGATAACATAATCATCATGGAGGTTTAAAAATGGCAATCGACCCGGTATGCAAGATGACGGTAGATGAGAAAAAAGCGGCGGCAACCTCGGAATATAAAGGGGTTAAATATTATTTTTGTGCCGTGGGCTGTAAAAAGGCGTTTGATAAAGACCCGGAGAAATATCTGGCTAAGAAATAGCTGGGGAAATTAAATAATATCAAGCGGGGAATAGCTTTACATAATACTAATACGCTCGAGCCCGGGCCCGTTTACGTAGCATCAGCAGTGCGGAAATAGCCGCTATTCCAACCACTCCCACACCGATTACCAGCCATTGGCTGCCCAGGATATTCTGCCACAATGGCGTTTCTTCGTTGAATAGTTCGGTAAGTTCATCCATGTTACTAACTGGTAAGGCGACCTCGTCGTCCTGGGCCGGGGGCAGGCTATCGTCGTCGAGAATCCCGGGAATTACTTCTTGCGTTTCGTTAGAGGTAGTGTTATCCGAAATATCTTCATTATAAACTTCAGGTGGAATCTCGTCATCAACTGGTACAAGAGCTTGCAGGGTGATGCTTTTTATATTATTGGTCTCATCTGATTCAACGATAATGTCAGCCCCGTCGATTAACACCTTGAGAGTGTTTTGACCGGGCAGAGCCGTCCAGTTGAAAACGAATTCCGCGGAAGAGCCGGCGGGTATAGTATCGACAGGAATGCTGGCCTGTAAAATATTATTGATATGGCAATTGAGATACGAGCCCTCCGCCACCGTTGACCCCGTGTTAATTACTGTAATAGTGAAAGTAATTGTATCGTTCTCTGAAAACTCATCGGGTGAGTAGGTAATCGATTCGATAACCAGGTCTGGCGCCGGGATAACGGCTGTTTTTTCATTATTGGACTCGTCGATTTCCGGGACATCGTTGTTTTTATCGATGATTATCTTGAAAGTATGGTAATCATTAACTAAAGTCCAGGGAAGCGTGCGCGTAACCGTTTCCCCGGCATTAATCTCTTCAATGTATTGATTGCCCGCCCAGACTCCGTCAACATAATAATCAATATAACAGCCTTCACTTTTATACGTACCCACATTGATAATCGTGAAACTGATATCCAGGCTATTGCCCTGTGAAGGAATTTCCGGCGACCAGGTGATACCCTGTATTGCCAGGTCGGGGGCTAGGGTTGATATGGTTATTTCTTTGATGTTATTAGTTTCATCGGTTTCATAATAGTAATCATTAGAATCGGCGACCACCGTGATAGTATGGGTACCAGGAGTGGCTATCCAGGTAAAGGTATCGATAATGGAATTTTTAGCATTCAATTTCTTAATCTGAAGAATATCTACAATTTCTCCATCGATCAAATACGCGAGGTGTGACGTCCCGGCATGAACGGTACTATTGTTTTTTAACTTGGTGGTAATAGTGACTTCGTCGCCAACGGCAGGGTTTTGTGGTGTGTAGGTAAGGGTCGTTATATAGAAGTCAACCATAGTTGGTTCTACGGGGATTACTGAAGCTTCCATTTCATTGTTAGTTTCATCGCTCTCGGAGACATGATTACCCGGGTCGACAATGGCTCTAACCGTAAAAGGAGCATCGGAAATAAAATATTGAATACTTGCACTGGCTGTACCGCCGGGGAGAATAGGGCCGACCTCTCTACTGATTTTGTGGCTGGAACCTAAATAAAAAGCCAGAGAGCATGTTTGTACTGTCCTGTTTCCCACGTTCCTTACCGTGATGGTATATGTCATCAGACTATTTTGTATCGGTGGGTTTGGGGTCCAGCTGATGCTATCAATCAAAAGGTCGGGCGGAGCCGCGGCCGGCAGCGTCGTGCTGTACGTGTTGTTTGAATCATAACTCTCATATATTAAGTTATCTGCATCCACAACCGCCGAGAGTATATGTTCTGACGGTCCTGCAAACCAGGTGAATGTTTTGGTATCATAACAGCCGCCGTTAAGAGTATCAAAGTATATTTGTGAAAAAAAGGCACCGTCAACATAAAAATCCACCCTTGAAGGGGGTGCGGTGCCTAGGCCTTGATTTCTTACCGTTACGTGTATGGTGATATTATCTGTATCGGTGTGTTCTACCGGCGACCACAAAATGGACTGTACAATCAGGTCGGGCGCTGCCGTATTAAAAGGCACTGTAAGGTTGTTATTCGTTTCGTCGCTCTCTGAACACTGGTTAAAGATATCGGCGGTTGCTTTTAGAGAATGCTGGCCTGCTTGTGTAGTCCAGGTATAAGTTATTAGTTTACTTTCGCCCGGCTCAAGCTGTCCGCAATCCCTCTGCCCTCTGGTTGCATCGTCGATAAAGAACTCGATGAAACAATAACCGGAAGTCTTGTTCCCCCGGTTTTTTACGCTGATTTTGAATGTCACCGCTTCACCCATGGAAACCGTTTGTGGAAGCCATGTAATCGACTCGATAACCAGGTCGGGGGCAATAACCGAGAAAACGTAATTCTTAATGTTGTTGTTTTCATTCGCTTCCGTAACCGTATAATTGCTATCAATGATTGCCTTGATGGTATGGTCTCCCGTTTGCGCCCGCCAGGTGAACTGATATACGGCGCTATCGCCGGCGGATATGGAATCAATTTCAATAGTATCAATGAGACAGTCGTCAATGTAATAGTCCATGTCGCACGGGGGTGCGTAGGCGTCTCCCTGGTTTCTTACGGTTGCGGTGAATGTAATCGTATCGCGGAGCGTGGGAACCTCCGGCGACCACGAAATGGAGTCGATAACAAGGTCGGGTCCGGTATCGGCATAGGCTTGCCCGTTCATGACCGGCATCGGGGCAACGGCGAACAGGCAAGTCAGAACGCAAACCAATGCCAGCACACCAGTCCAGGCACGGTGCTTAAAAGAAGTCATAGCTATTTACCTTCACGTGTCGGTTAGTATTAGCATACTCCGGCAGATAGGAAATGGAATGGGTTTTGACACGTATTTAGAGACAATGCTACCACCCAATTATAAAGGTATGCGGCTGATATCTGTTGAAAAAAGATAGGGAATACGTATGCAAGCTTAAAAAGAGGAATAATTTTCTTGGTTTGCGTGTCTCGTTATTCGGTTAGGCTGGCAGCTTGTTAGAGCACGCCTTCATCATCGAGTTTGTTAATATCCTGCTCGGTGAGTCCCAGCATTCCGGATAGTATTTCCTGGGTATTTTCCCCGAGGAACGGTGCGTGATAGTCTATTTTCCCCGGAGTCTTGGATAGTTTGAACAAAGAGCCTGTAGTTTTAACCTTGCCGGAAACAGGCTGGTCCACCTCTATAATCATGTTACGGCTCAACAGCTGCGGGTCGTTGCAGACCTCCTCGAAGGTGGGCAGCTTGGTGCACGGCACGTCGGCTTTTTTGAGGATTTCCTGTATTTCCTTGGTAGTCTTTGTCTTTGTCCACGAACCGATTGCTTCATCGATTTCAGCGCGGTGCTGGACGCGCTCGTTCTGGTTGGCGCCCAGCGGAGAGTTGATTAAATCTTGTCGGCCCATTGCGGTGTAAAGGCGATGGACCTGAGCGAGCACGCCCGCGTTGATGAACATTCTATCGCCATCCTTGGTAGGGTACAGGTTACAGGGGACCATCGCAGGGTGGCTATTGCCGAATCGGGGCGGGATTTCCCCGTTGAGGAAATAATAGGGGGCGAATTCTATCGAAGTCAGCTGCCAGATGCAGTCCTGCATGGATATATCTATTATTTGTCCCTCGCCGGTCTTCTGACGGTGGTGAAGAGCAGCAACAACAGAAAGGCAGGTAAAGAAACCGGAAGCAAAATCGGCTATGGACACCCCGCAGCGGGTGGGGTTATCGGGGGAGCCGGTGACGGCGGTCATGCCGCCCATCGCCTGGGCGACGGGGTCGAACCCGGGATAATCGCGGCGCGGGCCGGTCTGCCCGTAAGCGGAAATAGATGCATATATAAGTCCGGGGTTCAGAGCGCACATTTCCTGGCTGCCGAGCCCCAGTTTATCCATCGTCCCCGGGCTGTAATTTTCAACCAGCACATCCGCTTTCTTTATCAATTCTTTGGCAATATTACAGCCTTTTTCCGTCTTTAAATTCAGGGTGATGCTTTTCTTGCCGCGGTTAAGGGTGATAAAAGCCCCGCCCTCAAGCCCATCGGTATGGGGTACATCGTTTCTTATAAGGTCGCCTGCTTCGGGTCTTTCTACTTTTATTATTTCAGCCCCCAGGTCTTTAAGTAGCATTGTACAGAAAGGGCCGGAATATATCTGGGTTAAATCCAGTACTGTAATACCTTCAAGAACGCTGGCCATTTTCCCTCCTCAAGATTCGTATGTAGAGTAGTTGTCATAGCGTTAGGTGCAAGACTGATAGTTTATTAATTATACCATTTATTTTTCCTCGTTGATAGTGAGATTATGTAAAAAATGTATGAATCGTTAAAAGTGTGTATTTTTCAGGCGTTGGTTTGACACTCGCCATTAGCGAGTTATAGTATATTTGCAACACTAAAGAATGAATTATCTTTAAAATCAGAATTTTTCTCAATTTTCTAGAGGAGGATGAACTCGCATGGCCGGAAACAAGTATGATAAATACTTTCTAACGGATAGTGGATGGAAAAAGTTTGATTTTGTGATGGGGCCGATTATCCAGCGTATGGATTCCAAGACCATCGCCGGGAGTAATTTCTATTTTATCCACTGGGTGCTGCCCCATGACGAGCCCAGGATGAAGATAGGGCACCCCTCTCACATTCACAGCGAGGCTGAGCTGCTGATTCACATTGGCACCAATCCGGATGACCCCGACGACCTGGGGGCGGAAGTGGAGTTGTATGTGGGGCCGGAGCTGGAAAGGCATGTTATCACCCAGACTACCATTGTCTTTATTCCCCCGAATTTTATCCACGGCCCATGGAACCCCCTCAAGACCACCCGCCCCTGGATTTTTATCGAGGTCAACCAGGGGCTGCGCCATACGGAGAAGTTCTTTCCGCAGCTGCAGACCAGAGAGCACCGGGCGCAGCTGGACTGGAATTTCTGGCACGATGATGCCATGAGTGAGGGGTATCCTAACATGGTCAAGCCCGAGGGCTGGAAATTTGAAGGACAAAGTCACGGATAAAATAGTAGTCTCTAATAATTTTAAGAAGGAGAAACTGAAGAATGGCTAAAACCAAGTACGGGCATTTTATCAAAGAGCTGTCTTTTAAAGACTATGGGCCGGGCTTTTGCCGGCAGGGCACCGAGATGACCGGGAAGCTGCTCGGCTATGACCTCAATATCCAGTACGGCGCTTACTGGGCGGCTGGCAAGATGGGCAAACCGCCTTATGATGCCGAGGTGCATGATTTCGACCAGGTAATGATATTCATGGGACTTGATACCTATGATATGGGCTATCTCGGCGCGGAAATCGAGTTGACCCTGGGCAAGGAAAAAGAAACGCATATGGTAACCACCGCAACCGCCGTGAGCGTGCCTAAAGGCACTCCCCATATGCCTGCGACCATCGGCAGGATGGACGACAGGTTTATTTATATGACCGTTTCGCTGGCGCCGAAACTTACTGCTAAGCCTTTCAAGTTAAGTAACAAACCACCCAAGCCAGCAGGTTTCATGCGCTCAATTTATCATGAGAATGTTCAGAGCCTAGCATTCACGCGCAACGGACCCTGGCATTACGGTCCGCTCAATCAGGATACGCACGAGGGCGCGATTACGGATATCAAGGGTAAGGACTTTGAATTTCACATGTCTTATGAAAGTATGAACAAGGCGCCTTATCGGTTCGGGCCGGTGCCGGATAAACCACACGTGCATCCCTACACCGAGTTTTTGCTCTTTATGGGCGCTGACCCCGACGACTTGAGTGTGCTGCCGGCGGAATGCGAGCTGTACATGGGCAAGGAAATGGAGAAGCATGTTATCACAAGGCCTACGGTGGCTATCCAGCCTGCCGGGCATCCTCACTGCCCGCTTATCGTTAATAAGCAGGACAGGCCGTGGATCTTCGCCGTGGTGCGTCCCTGGGGATTTACCGGCAAGGGCCCCAGCGGCTATATAGATTAATATTTTTACATAGAAGGAGAAAAGATGGCTGCGACAAAATACGGACACTTTATAAAAAAATTGAAATACGATAAATTACCCGGAGAAGGCAAGCCCGAGTATATTACCTGGCCTAAAGGCACCGACCTCGAAGGACTGAACCTGAATTTCGTCTGGTCGTACCATCATAAGGTCGGCCCCTGGCCAATCGGTGGCGAGTACGGCCACGTCCATCCCTACGGAGAGGTGTTTGTCTTTACCGGGCTTGATTATGATAATCCCAATACCCTCGGGGCGGAAATAGAATTAGGTTTAGGGGAAGATGATGAAACCCATATCATTGCCTCTCCTTCCATTGTTGTTTTACCGGCGGGAACGGCGCATTGCCCGATATTCGCTAAAAAGGTCGCCCGACCTTACGGCTTCCTGGCTATCTCCTGCAGCGCCGAGGATAAGACCAGTGAACAGACCAGCCGTGGCCATGTAATTCCCCTCGTGAATAAATATGGCGACCTGATAAAACGCATGGAAATGCGCGATATGAAGCGACAAAAAGGCGGCAACGCCGATTTCATGACTTTCTGGACCGGCAAGAACACCCCCGGTTTTGTTCTCAACTTTACCTGGGCTTTCCACCGGGGCACCGGACTCTGGCACGAGTGGGACCCGCACGTGCACCCCAACGATGAAGCCCTGGTCTTCGTGGGGCTGGACCCGGATAACCCGGAATACCTTGGGGCGGAAATGGAGATACGTTTCGGCGAGGAGCAGGAAGTGCATGTCTTCGATACTCCCACGGTAGTCATTGCGCCTAAAGGCGTAGTGCACTGTCCGCTAATCACCCGTAAAGTGGAAAAACCCTACGGTTTCACCGCTATCTGCCTCGCCCACGAGCACGACACCACCTGGCTGGGCGGCGATAAGCCGTTTACCAGTAAGTAATAGAAGTACCCGTTACAGAACTAACATTTTTAACCAAAAATACCTTCTGATTGCGTAAGTAGGGGATTTTTCAAGTCTGATAGAAAATCCCACCGGGGGTATTGACAAGCAACTTTTTTTATGGTATAAATACGGTATAAGGTTACCGTATTCCGTTTTGCATTAATATTATTAGTATGGAGAAATTGGGATGGAAGCCCAAAGTACGGCGTTAAAAAAGGTTCAGAGTGGTTTAACTCCTCTAGATGAGCTTCTTCAGGGTTTACGTCTAGGAGATAACGTGGTCTGGCAGGTTGACCGGCTTGAGGATTATCCGTATTTCGCTCACGCTTTTGTTGATAAGGCTATTAGTGAGGGTTTCGAATGCGTTTACTTAACGTTTGCTGCCCATGCCGCTATACTTGAACCACGCAACGGTTTAACTATAAAGAAAATCGACCCGACCCCAGGATTTGATTATTTTGCCGGGGAGGTGCACAGGATTATCGAAGAACGCGGCAGGAAGGTCTGCTATGTATTTGATAATCTTTCAGATTTAGTAGATGAATGGGCTACTGATGAGCTGCTGGTAAATTTTTTCCAGGTTACATGTCCGTACCTGTATCAACTTGATGACGTGGCCTACTTTGCGTTAAGGCGCGGCCAGCACGCACACAGCGCCATAGCCAGAATACGTGATACCACGCAAATACTAATAGATGTTTACCATGTTGGTGGCAACACATACGTTCAGCCTTTAAAAGTATCTGGTCGTTACTCGCAGCAGATGTTTTTACCTCATTTAATCACGTTAGATAGCTGGGAGCCGGTTTCTCGGAGCGGAGATGCAGCCAAAATACTGGCAACGGCTGTAAGAAAACCGCTTAACATTAGCTCCGAGTCTATTGCTCCTTGGGATAGCGTTTATCGTAAGCTTGTGCAGAACCGTGAGTCGCTCGATGATTGGTCGCCGATATCCCATGAGACCAAGGTATTGA
Source organism: Dehalococcoidales bacterium (assembly GCA_016926705.1). Classification (GTDB taxonomy): domain Bacteria; phylum Chloroflexota; class Dehalococcoidia; order Dehalococcoidales; family RBG-16-60-22; genus RBG-13-51-18. The sequence continues at coordinate 8,188 of JAFGOC010000032.1, forward strand.
AGGAAGCCCTATCGAGGATGATGATAGGCAATCATACAAAACTAATACAACTATCCGAACGCCACCTTTCTCTGGGTGAATTGTTAAGGGTTAGAGACCGTCTCATTGGTTCAGGACGGATCGGTGGTAAAGCGGCGGGCATGATTCTAGCAAGGAGTGTTTTGCTTTCAGGCAATGGTGAGATTGATTTCTCACAGGTACTGGAGGAACATGACTCATTTTATATAGGTTCAGACGTTTTCTTTACCTTTCTGGTAAATAACGATCTCTTCGAGCCTAGATTGGAACTAACAAAAACAGGCAGCATCTCGCGGGATGAGTTTGCCAAACTTGAACAAAAATTTTTTGAAGGCAGATTCCCGGATGAGATAATGGAACAGTTCCGCGGTATGATTGATTATTACGGACAGGCGCCTATAATAGTCCGCTCATCAAGTCTTCTTGAGGATGGATTTACGGACGCCTTTGCCGGCAAGTACCGGAGCGAGTTTTGTGCCAATCAGGGCAGTCCTGAAGAACGTCTCAACGCCTTCTTAAGGGCAATTAAACTTGTCTACGCTAGTGCGTTGAATCCTGATGCACTTGCTTATCGTCACAGGCGAGGTCTGGGTGAAGGTGACGAACAGATGGCGGTTCTCGTACAGCGTGTTTCCGGTATGCCTTATAAGAGGTACTTCTTCCCCATATTGGCAGGAGTGGCTTTTTCCCGTAACCTGTATGCCTGGACCAACCGTATTGATCCTAAAAAGGGCATGATAAGGCTGGTATACGGTCTGGGTACCCGTGCTGTCAATCGCGTGAGTGGTGATTATCCCAGGATGATCGCCGTCAGTCATCCTAATATCAGGCCGGAGACCGGTATGGAAGCGGCTAAGTATTCCCAGAGGCTGGTAGATATCATCAATCTTGAAGAGAATACGTTAGATACTAGACCTTTCAGCGAAATAATTAAAGGAAACAACTACCCCGTTTTAAGCCTGCTGACATCGGAGATAGCCGATGGTTACCTTCGTGACTGGTTTGTCACCTCATCGGCTAGTTCGAGTGAGAATCTGGTTTTGACCTTTAATAATATCATAAACCGAACGGCGCTGGTCAAGATAATCGGGGAAATTTTAAGAAGACTGGAAGAAGCCTGGGGCCAGCCGGTGGATATTGAATTTACAGCTTACGTTGATAGTGAGGAAAACATCAGGGTCAACCTGCTGCAATGCAGGACACTAAGGGTGCCAACCCTGACCGGCCCGGGGGTGGATATACCTAAGGAGCTTCCTAAAGAGCAGGTGCTTTTCCGCTCAAGCCGGGCAATAAACGCGGGGATGGTCGATAAAATCGGCTATATCATTTATATCGACCCGAAAAAGTATGCTGAAAACGTCAAGATAGATACAAAAAAGGCGCTGGGGCGGGTGATCGGGAAACTTAACAATTACCTGCGAAAAAAGCAGCATAAGGTCATGATGATGGGCCCCGGACGCTGGGGCAGCAATAATATTGAGCTCGGCGTCAATGTCGGCTACGCGGATATTGATAATACGGCCGTCTTGGTAGAGGTCGCCCGTGAAAAGGCGGGGCATACTCCGGAAGTCTCATACGGGACCCATTTCTTCCAGGATTTAGTGGAGTCTGATATTCTTTATCTTCCTGTTTATCCCGATGAAGATGGCTCCGATTTCAACACGTCCTTTTTCAGTCACTCACCGAATGTTTTGGGTAATTTACTGCCGGAATTTAAGGATTATGAGGACATCATTCTTGTTATCGACTTACCGATGGCAACAGATGGCGCTTCGGCAAAGGTAATCGCTGACCCGAAGACTCGCCATGCCGTCTGCTTTTTAGAAAAAGGCCAAATACAGAAAACAAAAATACAAAAGAAAGGAAAAAAATGAATCTACAGAGACCGAATGCCAATGATGCTACGAGGACTGCCAACCGTTCCAGAAACGTCGCGCCGATGAGTGGTATTTGCTCCCGGTGTATCGACGGGTGCACCGGAAACTGCGAGGTGTTTAAAGCAACCTTTCGCAGCCGAGAATTAATATATCCGGGGCCTTTTGGTGATGTGACCGCCGGCGGTGACAAAGAATACCCTGTGGATTACTCCCATCTTAATATTCACGGGTATGCTTTCGGGGCTGAAGGACTGCCGGAAGGCGTTGCCGGTGACTCCGATTCCGCTATTTTCCCTGCAGTAAACACCGAGACCGAATACGGATGGGATAAAAAGGTCAAGATGCGACTACCTGTGTTCACTGGGGCGCTGGGTTCCACGGAGATTGCCCGTAAGAACTGGGAGCATTTTGCCGTTGGCGCTGCCTTAAGCGGCATCACCCTTGTCTGCGGCGAGAATGTCTGCGGCATTGACCCCCAGCTACAACTTGATAAAAACGGTAAAATCACTTCTGCGCCGGATATGGACCGCCGCATTGAAATATATCGCCGCTATCACCGGGGGTACGGTGAAATCCTGGTGCAGATGAACGTAGAAGATACCCGCCTGGGTGTAGCCGAATACGTAAGCCGGAAGCACGGACTGGATACCATCGAGCTGAAATGGGGGCAGGGCGCCAAATGTATCGGCGGCGAGATAAAGGTTAATAGCCTCGAGCGCGCTCTGGAGCTACAAAAGCGTGGATATATCGTTACCCCCGACCCCTCCCATCCGATTAGCCAGGCCAGTTTCAAAGACGGCTCGCTGAAGGAGTTTGAACGCCATAGTCGACTCGGTTTTATTGACGAAGAAGGGTTCTATGCAGAAGTCGAACGCTTGAGGAGACTTGGTTTCAAGAGGATTACCCTGAAAACGGGCGCTTACGGCCTGCGCGAGCTGGCCATGGCTATCAAGTGGAGTTCAAAAGCCAGGATTGACCTACTGACCATAGACGGCGCTGGCGGCGGCACTGGGATGAGCCCTTGGCGTATGATGCAGGAATGGGGTATGCCCAGTCTCTATCTGCACGCCGCGGCCTATGATTTCTGCCGGAGGCTGGCTAATCGTGGCGAGCGGGTGCCTGATATCGCTTTCGGCGGCGGCTTCAGCAGCGAGGACGGCATTTTCAAGGCGCTGGCTCTAGGGGCACCCTTCACCAAGGCGGTGTGTATGGGAAGGGCGCTGATGATTCCAGGCATGGTAGGCAAGAACATAGCTTTATGGCTTAAGGATGGTAAACTGCCCAATACTGTCAGCCAGTTCGGGACCACGCCGGAGGAAATATTTATCTGTTATGAAGAGGTCAAAGATTTGGTTGGCCCTGAAGAAATGAAAAATATCCCTCTGGGTGCCATAGGAATATATAGTTACAGTGAAAAACTGCGGGTAGGTCTGCAGCAGATAATGGCCGGAGCCAGGTGTTTCAGCCTGCCGGCAATCAGCCGCGAAAATATCATGTCGCTGACTGAAGAATGTACCAGGGTAACCGGTATACCTTATCTGATGAATGCCTATCTTGAAGAGGCGATTGATATCCTCGAGGACCGGCAGAACGGACAACATGCCATTGGTGCATTAGTCGGCTATGCAGGCGCTATTCGCAGAGTCAGGACTTACGAATAAATTACACAAGGCTCCTAATAAGTATTTAGAATCTGACGGGGCATCCGGGTTGCCCCGTCTGGTTTGGTAAGCGCTTTCATTCAGGCCTCTCTTTTTGTTATTTGACAGTAAATCCTGACTTTCTTTATAATCGTTTCGGCAGATGGTTACCATTCGCCGGAGGTGCCAATGGGATTTGAAAATCAAGATGTAGAACGTAAGGTACTGGCTATCCTTAATGCGCTTGAAGACTCCCAGCAGGCGGTGGGGTCGACCGTTATTGCCAAGCGATTGAAAGACCAGGGGGTCGACCTTAGCGAAAGGGCGGTAAGGTACCACCTTAGACTTATGGATGAAAGGGGCCTTACCAGCCTTGTCGGCAGGAGAGACGGCAGGATTATAACGGAACTTGGGCAGGCTGAGCTCAAAAAGGCCATGGTTACACACAAAGTTGGCTACACGCTATCAAAAATAGAGGTACTGGCCTTCCGCACTGATTTTAATCTGGATAAAAAGACTGGCCTAGTACCAGTTAACGTTTCCTTTTTCGCCAAGGATGATTTCAACAAAGCGCTAAAATTGATGAAGCCCATCTTCCAGGCAGGTCTTTGTGTTAGTGACTTGGTTGCGGTGATAGGGGAGGGTCAGACCATCGGTGACCTGAAGGTTCCTGAAGGTAAGACTGCTCTGGCCACCGTCTGCAGTATTGTCGTAAATGGGGCATTGCTTAAGGCCGGTGTGCCCATCGACTCGAAATTCGGCGGCATATTACAGTTGCGAAATCGCCAGCCGCTTCGTTTTATTGAAATCATTCATTATGCCGGGAGCTCTCTGGACCCCACGGAAATATTCATCAGGGCTAATATGACGTCCGTTCTGGAGGCGGCTAAAGACGGCAACGGCGAGATTTTGGCCAATTATCGTGAAATACCTGCTATCTGCCGCCCTCTGGCTGAAGAAGTTATCGCCAAGCTTAAGGATGCTGGACTTGGGGGTATCCTGCTGATGGGCAATATCAGCGAGCCGGTTTGTGAAATCCCCATTGAACTCAACCAGGTCGGTGTTGTACTCATAGGCGGTATGAATCCGGTAGCGGCTGCTGCCGAGGCCGGAATTATTAGTGAAAGCCATGCCATGAGCACTATCCTGGACTATCAAATGCTAGTGAAAGTCTCCCGCGTCTGAACATGAATAGAATCAGAATCATACCTTGTCTTGATATTAAGGATGGCAGGGTTGTCAAAGGAATAAATTTTGTAAATCTCCGTGATGCCCGTGACCCGGAGGAAGCTGCGGCGGCCTATTGTAGAGAAGGGGCGGATGAGCTTGTTTTTCTTGATATCTTTGCTACCGTTCAGAACCGAAAGACGAGGTTGGAATGGGTTAAAACAATATGTGATATTGTTACCATTCCGTTTACCGTCGGCGGGGGTATCGCTAACACCGAGGACATGCAAGCGCTTATAGAACTTGGAGTAGATAAAGTATCCATAAACACAGCCGCTGTAAAGACCCCCACACTTATCAAAGAAGCCTCGAGGAAATTTGGTAAGAAAAGACTTACCGTTGCTATTGACGGCAGGAAAAATCCGGCAGGACATGGGCTGCCGAGATTAGAGGTAGTAATAAAAAGCGGTCTTGAATCCACCGGGATAGACTTGATTGAGTGGGCAAAACAGGTGGAGAAGCTGGGGGCCGGTGAGATTCTTTTGACCAGCAAAGATGCTGATGGTACGAAAGCAGGTTACGACCTCGGGATGACCAGGGCAGTAGCCGAGGCGGTTAAGATACCTGTAATAGCTTCAGGCGGCGCCGGTACGCTGGAGCACCTTTATGAAGCTATCTCTATAGGCAAAGCTTCAGCTGTGCTGGCTGCCTCGATATTCCACTTCGGGGAAATACGGATTTCTGAAGCCAAGGCATACTTAAAAAATAAAGGAATAAATATCAGTTAAGATAAATATAAGAACAGGATTATTCTTAGAAGGAGAAAGAAGAAATGACCAGCATCAATCCATTTGAAGTCGCTAAGCGTCAGATAGACGCTTGCGCGGATATCTTGAAACTACCTCCTAGCGTGACGGCAATGTTGAAAACTCCCATGCGAGAACTGCATGTGGCTCTGCCGGTACGCATGGATGATGGATATGTTAAGGTGTTCCAGGGTTTCAGGGTTCAGTATAATGATGCCAAGGGGCCCACTAAAGGTGGCATACGGTTCCATCCCGATGAGACTATTGACACTGTCCGCGCCCTAGCTTCTTGGATGACTTGGAAATGTGCTCTGCTGGATTTACCTCTTGGGGGTGGCAAGGGTGGAGTAATCTGTAATCCCAAGGAAATGTCTCCCGGCGAAATGGAACGCTTGAGCCGGGCTTACATTCGGGCGGTTTATCAGTTCGTGGGACCGGAGAGAGATGTTCCGGCACCGGATGTATACACCACACCCCAGATTATGGCGTGGATGATGGACGAATATTCGGCCATTGCTGGTAAGTCACAGTTCGGCGTGATTACAGGCAAGCCGCTCGCTGTCGGTGGGTCACCAGGCCGCGGTGATGCCACGGCCCGCGGCGGCATGTATACTATCCGTGAAGCCGCCAGGTCGCTTGGCATTGACTTAAGCAAAGCTAAAGTAGCTGTCCAGGGCTATGGTAATGCTGGCTATCACGCTGCCAGACTGTGCAGCGAGCTCTTCGGGTCGACGATAGTAGCTGTGTGTGATAGCAAAGGCGGGGTTTGTTGTACAACCGGGGTTGATACCGCAGCCGCTTATACCTGCAAGAATCAGACCGGTTCGGTATGTAATCTGCCGGGCATGGAGACTATTTCCAATGAGGAGCTTATGGAGCTTGATGTTGATATACTCATTCCGGCAGCTATTGAGAACATCATCACCGATAAAAATGCCGGAAGAATCAAAGCTAAGATTATCGCCGAGTTAGCCAATGGACCAACGACCCCGGAAGCAGATGATATTCTATATCAAAACGGTGTGCATGTGATACCTGATTTCCTGTGTAACGCTGGCGGTGTGACTGTCTCGTACTTTGAAATGGTACAGAACTACTATATGTACACCTGGGAAGAAGCCGAAGTATATGAACGCCTGGATAGAAAGATGACGGCGGCGTACCATTCCGTATTAAACACCAGCCGGGAACATAAGATAAATATGCGGCAGGCGGCTTACGTGCGGGCTGTTGAACGTGTTGTAGAAGCAATGAAACTACGCGGCTGGATATAAAAATCCCCGGGAAAAGCGACTTGATATTAGGATAATAAGGTAATTATCAATACTTGTTACTTTTGTCTTGGTTATTGGAGTGGGTGGGTGGGGCGGGGCACGGTGGGCCATTGTGGACTCGAACCACAGACCCCAGTCTTATCAGGACTGTGCTCTAACCAGCTGAGCTAATGGCCCGTGCAAATCGTTTTAATTGTACGATGTAAGAGGGATAAAATCAAGGTTTTGTCTTTGCGGGAGGTAGAGTCCTAGCCTCCACCGGGAGTAATGCTTACGAGCTCAATCTCGAAGATTAAAGACTTGCCCGCCAGCTCATGGTTGGCATCTACGGTAACCGTTGTTGTACCGATTTCGATAATGGTGACTGTGAACTGCATGCCGGCGCTGTTTTGCATGGGTACCTGCTGGCCGATAGTCAGTTCCATGCCTATCGGGAACTGGGCCCGGTCCAACATCACGATAAGGTCCTCTCGCCACTCCCCATAGGCTTCTTCCGGCGGCAGGGTTACCGTCCTAGTTTCGCCGACCTTCATGCCGCGGACAGCGTCATCAAAGCCTTTAATCATCTGCCCGCCGCCAAGCGTAAATGTAAGCGGAATCTTGCCCACTGATGAATCGAATACGGTGCCGTCTTCCAGCGTGCCGGTGTAGTGCACGGATACGGTATCTCCGTCCTTGGCTACTTCGCCGCTGCTGCCTCCGCCGCAGCCCGCGAGCAGGAGAGTACTTATAATGACTAATATGCTTAATGATAGGAATTTTTTCATGTTGCTCCCGAAGTAATGATTCGTTTTGTAAAAAGGCCCTTTTAAAAATTTTTTATTTTAGCTTCAGATTTAGGAAAAACAAATAAATTTGGCTACGATTTGTTTCGTTATTTTTTCGTTTGTTTCGACAATTTAGCTACGATTCGTTCCGGCAAAATTATTTGTTTTATATCAGTTGCCAGCAAGTTTTAAAAACCCCCTTAATTCCTCCTTTACAAAAGGAGGAGATTAACAGGGCCGGTTTAAGTATAAGGGGAGAGAAGGGGTAAAGTAAAGGGAAATTTGGCGCTATAAGTGGAATATGGGGGAGGGTAGGGTGAGGGTGACATAAAGTTACTCTCTTGTCATTCTGGAGCGCAGCGAGGAATCTCGAGGTGGAGTGGTGTTTTACCTTACCCCCTTGCCCCCTCTCCAAATAGGGCATCTTTGTAAACAGAGGATTCGGCTATTTGGAGAGGGGGATATTTGTTGAGAGGGGCTGGCGCCCCTCTCCGTCAGGCTACTCCCTTTAAATTAGTTTCGTCAACTACTGGATAGTAGAGGGAAAGAGACTATTGACTATTTAAAGCAGCGTGCCAGCAGTCATGAAAAACACCTTGCCCCAGTAAATGATGTCTAATTTGAAGCTGTATTTATCCGCCAGGGTTCGCAGGTCCGGCTTATCAAAATACCTTTTATAAATATTAAATTCATGTCCGTCTTTTAACGAACGTTTCGTCACACCTTCCTTTTCCCTACCCATTGCTATTATCTCTTTACTCCAGACGCTGTCTATGATGAGGAATTTACCTTTGTGTTTGAGTGAAGTTTTCAGGTTGTTAAAAAGGCTATCAAGTTCGTTTTCTCTCAAGTGGCTTATTAAAAACCCGATGACGGCGCTATCGTATTCATGTTGCGGAAAAGCAGTAATGAAAATATCTCCGCGTATTACCTCGGTCTTTTTTTCAATGCCCAGTTTTTCAATCTTTTTAGCGCACTCGGCCAAAACGTCTTCGGATTGGTCTATAAGAATAATGCGGGAACACTTCTTTTCATAGATAGGCAACCAGAATCCTGTGCCGCAGGCGATATCGATGCATTTGCCGCTGACAAGACTGGGCAATAACTTCTGTATGTTAGATGCATCGTTTTTATATATAGCAGAGTCGGGGATTTTAGTCGTAAACTTGCCCCGATAGAAATCCTCATATTCTGGGGCGCGTTCGTTATAGTATTGGAATAATTCTTGATTTTGCGAAGTGTTTTTCATATCCCCCTAAATAAAATCACCTTAACCACTGGATAGCGGGAGGAAAGCTGACCCCAGTATAGCTGGGGATCGACCTAGGAGAATAGGTTGCACACCAATTTATCTCCCTAGAAAGGAGGTGATCCAGCCGCAGCTTCCGCTACGGCTACCTTGTTACGACTTCGTCCCAATTACCGACCCCACCCTAG
>JAFGOC010000033.1 GCA_016926705.1 Dehalococcoidales bacterium
CGTGCTTGAAAGCTTCCTTGTAGCTTCTGCGCTGTGCTTGTTTTTCGGCTTTTCTTCCCATTTTTCTAATCCTTTACCGGTTTCTTTATTTACTTTAATTATAACTTAATCAGCTTATCCGTTTCTAATTTACCTTTATCCCGAAACCGGTAAAATTGACAATTCTAATTATTCCTGCCCGAAGGAATACGCTGTGACTTATAAGCCTTGTTTTGCCTTAAGTAAGAAGGCATATCAAGCTCGTCTTCACATATCCCCTCAAGAATACGCGCCAATTCATTTTCCTTATCTTTGCCGGCCATCTGCTCCCTGGTTTGGAAACCGGTGGCAACCAGGGTAAGCCTGATGTCATTCTCCATATTGGGGTCCGTCACCACACCGAATATCACGTTTGCCTGCGGGTCTACCGCCTGCCGGATGACCTCCGCGGCACGATTAACTTCATGAAGGGTGAGATTACTGCCGGCAATATTGAAAAGGACACCCTTGGCACCCTGCATGGATATATCCAGCATAGGACTGGCCAGCGCCTCCCTGGCGGCATCTACCGCCCGGTTTTGTCCCGTCCCGCGCCCGATTGACATCCAGGCCGGCCCGGCGTCCTTCATTATCGACCGGACATCAGCAAAGTCCAGATTAATCAAACCGGGAACGGTAATTACCTCGGCGATAGCCTGGACGCCGTGGTGCAGCACCTCGTCCGCTATCTTGAAAGCCCCATCCACGCTGGTTTTTTGGTCGCATAGTTCTAACAGGCGGTCGTTGGGGATGATAATCAAAGTATCCACCTTATCCGCCAGTGCTTGAATACCCTCTTCGGCTTTCATGGAGCGATGAGCGCCTTCAAAAGTAAACGGTTTGGTCACGACAGCAATCGTCAGCGCGTGAGCCTTTCTAGCCATCTCCGCTATAATTGATACCGACCCCGTGCCCGTTCCCCCACCCATGCCTGCGGTCACAAAGACCATGTCCGCCCCGGCTATCACCTCGGCGATGTCGTCTTTGCTTTCCTCGGCAGCCTTGCGCCCGATTATGGGGTCACCTCCCGCTCCCAGGCAGTGCGTGGTCTTTTCACCGAGCTGAACCCGCACCATGGACTCGGTAAGTTCCAGGGCCTGGCCATCGGTGTTCATCGCTATAAACTCGACTCCCCTTAGATGTTCACGGACCATTCTGGAAACAGCGTTGCAACCGGCCCCACCCGTGCCGATAACCTTGATTCTTGCGCCGTTGGATACGGTAATTTGTTTAGCCATTAAAGCCCTCCAGATAAATATTTCCCGTTATTGTCCTTTATTATTATTGAAAGACTCTTAGCATCCTGGCGAGCAGAGCCTGCAGGCCTGTCCTCTTGGTCCTAGACGCTTCAGTGTCCTCATTCTTCAGGTTCCACATGAGCAGGCCGACTCCCGTGGCATGAGCCGGGTTATCCAGTGTTTCCGAGACGCCCGGCAGCCGTACCGGCCGTCCCACTCTCACCGGCATTCTCATTACCTTCCGTCCCAGTTCAGCAATGCCAAGGATATTGGCACCGCCGCCGGTAAGGACCACGCCCGACGGGATAAGTTTGTAATAATCCGTTTGCGGCAGCTCCAGCATGATTAGTCGCAGTAATTCTTCAATACGTACACTGATAATATCCGAGAGGTCGTTATAAGAAATACTGTGCCCGTCACCGGTGATGGCAATCTCCTCACCTTTTTCTTCCTGTTGCTGCTGCGGAGTTACGTCGCCGTACCTCTTTTTCATTTCCTCGGCCAGTTCGTAGTTAATGCCCAGGCCTATGGAAATGTCGCGCGTCACCTGATAACCGGCCACCGGCAGTACCGAGGTATGGTAAATAGTGCTATCCTTAAATATAGCCAGGTCGGTGGTGCCGCCACCCATATCCGCCAGCAGGACGCCACTCTGTTTTTCATCCGGTTCCAGCACAGCGTCGGCGCTGGCGAGCGGTTCCATCACCAGGTCTTCTACTTCCACGCCGATACTGCGGATGCACTTCATCAGGTTCTGCACGGAAGTAGCCGCCGCGGTAATGATATGAGTTTCCACGTCCAGGCGGTATGCCTGTAGCCCTATAGGGTTCTTCACACCCGCCTGCCCATCCAGGGTATATCCCCGGGGAATAACATGGAGTACCTGGTTTTCCGACGTTACTTTTACACTACGGGCGACATCCAGGACACGCTTCATATCGTCCGGGCGTACTATCTGATTATTACGCGTAATGGACACAGAGCCCGTTTTATTTACCGCTGAAACGTGCCTGCCGGTAACGCCTACATATGCCGACTCTAATTTGTATCCGGCCATTTTTTCAGCTATCCTGACCGATTCTCTTATCGACTCTCTGGCTTCATTGATGCTAACCACCAGGCCTTTGTGCAGTCCGTGCGATGGGACCACACCCACCCCGAGAACACGAAGACCATTATCGGATATATCAGCCATAATGGTACATACTTTAGTCGTCCCGACATCTATTGCGCCGACTTTTTCTTTTTTCACTTTTTCCTCCTCTGGGGCATTATGCCACCTGTGTCAAGCGTTGTTACCTTATTTATATATACCGCTACTTGCCTTTGGCATCGCGGTACCGGATATTCCACTTGTTGCACAGGGACAGCAAATGCTCTTTGAATTCCTGGTTGGGTATCCGATAAAGCTCGGCGAGAAAGCCATGGAGCAGTTCTCCGCCGGTCATGTTCGGGGACGCTTCTTCAGGCCCCGGCAGGTTGATGTACACGATTTCCGTCATCAGTTTTTGATACTCTATTGGGGTAGCCATGAGATTTGGGCCTCCTTTTTATTTTTACTCACGTTTACTCGCGCTTTTTCCAAAGCACTATTAAATGGTACTACGTTCCAAAAGCAAGAAAATAATATTGTCCTTACCATTTCTAATCTGTCCTGTATAATTCCATAAGATATACAAGCCGGAATCTTGTAACTTGGCTTTTTTTGGAATATAATGAAAAAACAGCCGTAAGAAATCACGCTATGATCATTGAAAAGAGACAAAAACGCCTCCCACCGTATGTGTCATACCGGACTTTCTACAACTTCCTGGAACGCCTGCAGCAGCACATGCCATCCCGCATCGACCGCAGCTACTGGGGCGACCTTCTTTCCGGCAGCACCGGCACGCAGCTCATGGCGGCTTTACGCTTTCTCAACCTTATAGATATCAACGGCAAGCCTACGGAGCTTCTCAAGCCGCTGGTTGAAGCTAAAGGTGAAATAAGGACCCGATTACTTAACGAATTGACCAATGACGCCTTCGAATTTGTCTGTCAGAGTTCACTGGACCTGGAGAGCGCTACTTATTCCCAGCTACAAGAGGTCTTTCACCACACCTTCCAGCTTACCGATGACGTCAGCCGCAAGTGTGTCAAGTTCTTTATTGATATTGCCAGAGACGCCAGAATTCCCCTATCGCCTTTTATACTCAAACGTACCAGATCAACCCATTCCACAACTGGGATAAGAACAGGGTCAAAAAAAGCTTCCGAAAGGACAAGTCGGAACGCGGCAGTTCCACAAGCACAGGACGAAATTCCAAAATCAGATTCCTGGGACAGCCTGTTATTAGCCAAGTTTCCTAACTTCGACCCGTCCTGGAGTGATGAGCTAAAGATGAAATGGTTCACTGCTTTTGACGAGCTGTTGAAAAAGGGACTCAATAAAAGCTAACGTATAACAGCGGCTTCGCTGGTCCTAATCTTCTTCTTTGTCAGGAGTTTTTTCACCCGGTTCATCCGCAAGCAGGCCCTTCTTTTTGGGCGGCCATAAGAACGATGTCAGAGCGGCAAAACACAGTATCCCCACTACTATTCCCAGTGATACAGGAACGGGAATGTGGAAGAAGTGGGAACCCAGCATTTTGATGCCCAGAAAAACCAGGATTGCCGCCAGACCATAACTAAGATATACCAGCTTGTTGGTCATACCTACCAGGGCAAAAAACAGCGCCCGTAATCCAAGAATGGCGAAAATATTCGAGCTGTACACGATAAACGAGTCCAGAGTAATCGAGAGAATGGCCGGGATTGAGTCCACAGCAAACACCACGTCCGTCGTCTCAATAACTACCAGCACAAGCACAAGCGGAGTCGCCAGCAGACGTCCTTTCTCTCTGGTAAAGAACTTGCCGCCGCGATAATCATCGGTCATCGGGAGATACTTACATCCAAGGCGGAAAAATACATTTTTCTTGGGGTCTACCTCGTGGTCTTTCTTGACAGCTATCCTAAAACCGGTGTAAACCAGGAAAGCACCGAATATATAAATAACCCATTCAAGCTTCTCGATAACCGTCAGGCCGGTAGCGATGAAAATACCGCGTGTGATAATCGCCCCGATAATGCCCCAGAAAAGCACGCGGTGCCGGTGCTCCTGCGGCACGCAGAAAGTAGTGAATATTAGAATAAACACAAAAAGGTTATCCATGCTTAGCGACCATTCCACAATGTAGCCGGTAAGAAATGTATAGGCTCTTTCACTGCCCAGCAAAAAGAAAATTACAACCGCAAAAATCAATGCCAGCGAAATATAACCCATGGTCATAAGCAGCGCTTCTCTGGTCTTGATGACATGTGCTTTGCGCTGGAATACCCCCAGGTCCAGCACCAGCACCACCGGCACCAGAACGGCGAACACTATCCATAATATAGTCTCGTGAGACATGATTATGTCTTCCCCGCTAGGATTGATTTTTCCCGTCTGGATCTGGCATCCTGGATGAACCGACTCCGCAGCTGGCCGCAGCCCGCAGCAATGTCCTGACCGCGGCGCTGTCGCAAAGTGACGTTTATATGGCAACGTTTCAGTTCTTCTTCAAAAGCGAGCACAACTCTATGAATCGGAGGCTGGAAAGACGGATTTGACGTGCTGTTGGCCGGGATAAGATTGACATGACACTTCATTCCTTTTATCAGTTCGGCCAGCCGGCGCGCCTGTACTATAGAATCGTTAATTCCCTTAAAAAGTATATATTCAAAACTTAAACGGCGTCCCGTAATTTGATTGTACTCCCGGCAGGCGGGAATAAGCTGCCCCAGCGGGTATTTCCGGTTAATCGGGACCAGTTTGTTCCTCAATTCATTATCCGCCGCATGGAGGGACACCGCCAGTCCCACCTGGAGCTTTTCTTTAGCGAGTCGTTTTATCTGTGGAACCAGACCGGCGGTGGATATGACCATGTTCCGCGCCCCCAGCCCGAACCCCTCCGCCGAATTCAGCATTTCAATAGCCCGCCAGAGGTTATCGTAATTTGCCAGAGGCTCGCCCATGCCCATGAACACAACGTTGGACACACGCCCGGTTTTATCATTTTCAGGTTTTTTATGTCCTTTGTCTTTTTCACGGAGATAACTCGCGAAATACAGCACCTGGTCGATTACCTCGCCGGACGTCAGATTGCGCTCGAAACCCTGCTGACCGGTGGCGCAGAACTCGCAGCCTATCGCGCAGCCCGCCTGCGTCGATACGCATACTGTGTACCGTCTTGTCCCCTCCCCTCCCCCATCGTAATACATCAGCGCCGATTCTATGGTATTCCCGTCGGCGAGTTCAAACAACACCTTGACCGTGCCGTCACTCCCCGTGACAGTGCGCAACACCTCCAGACTGCTTACCCTCATTTTAGCTTCCAGTTTTTCCCGGAAAGCCTGTGGCAAATCGGTCATTTCGCTAAAAGATGTCGCAAAGCGCTGATATACCCATTTACGCAGCTGTCCGACGCGGTAAGCAGGTTCTCCCATGGACTTTACAATTTGACCCAACTGCAGGCCCGTAAGCTCGGTAAAGCCTGCCGGTGTTTTCATCATACGCTTAAACTACTCCGAAGCATCGACATACGCTATACGTATGTGATTATATCATTATAAAACGGCTTTCTAAAAATACGGAAACTAATTAATAATAAAGCAGCTTGAAAACCAGTTGAGGGGTTAAAGGGCGTCTTTAGTTTACTCTTTTTTCCACCCCAGAGAAGACAACAGGTCGCCGATAGCCACCTCACGATGCGTAGCCTGCCGCAGAGTAAGTGCCGGGTCGATGGTGTACCTCAATCCCCTCCCCTCCCTCTTTTTACCTATATAACCGGCGGCATACAAATCGGCGATGATTTTGCGTATCGCACGCTCCGTAATGCCCATTTGATGCGCT
This sequence comes from Dehalococcoidales bacterium, assembly GCA_016926705.1. Classification (GTDB taxonomy): domain Bacteria; phylum Chloroflexota; class Dehalococcoidia; order Dehalococcoidales; family RBG-16-60-22; genus RBG-13-51-18. The sequence goes on from JAFGOC010000033.1 coordinate 6,169, forward strand.
AGTTCTATGGCGGTAATTTTTGGATGTTTGGCAATCAAACTCAAAACCGCAGCATACCTGGTAATGAAAGTCCATTCAGACACTTCTAGTTCTCCTAAAGAAATAGTGTTATATGTTGTTGACAGTAACCGTGATTAGTGATATTATTCATGATGTATTAATTCATGAATAATTTTACATGCTTAATAATATATACCACATTTCCTTTTAATTTTGCAAGTATTATTAGTCAGTGTGGTATGAATTTCAAAAAAAAGTGGATAATTCATTGTTAAAAATATGGAAAAAATAGAACCTAAGTTATATAATAGTTCATTGTACGCGTAAGACAACCGATATTATTGAGCCTTTCGCGGCAGTAATACACTAACCTTGAATATGTGATAGGCATAAAGGAGACCGAAAATGGATGCAAAAAATGCTCCTACACCGGGGACAAAAGCACCCAAGCCGCCCAAAATCATGAGTAAGCCGCTCCCCCAGATACTCGATGAAATGGATGAGAATATCAGAGCAGCGGCTGAAGCCGCCCGTAAAGCTGAAGAAGCTGCGCGAGCGGCTAAGGAAGCTGCCGGCGCGGCTACTAAAGCTTCGGGAGAAGCCGAAAAACGGGCTGAAGAAGCCAGGAAAGCCGGCCAGATGGCCGCCGAAACAGCCACCAGGGCTGCGGCTGAAGCGGCACGTAAAGCCGAAGAAACAGCCAAGGCTGCCAGGACCGCCGCAGAATTAGCCGCTAAAAAAGCTGAAGAGGCTGATTTAGGCGCTAAGGCCGCTATCGAGGCATTCCGCAAAGCCGCCGAAGAAGCGGCACGTAAAGCCCAGGAAGCCGCCAATGCCGCCCGGGCTGCCGCTGAAACGGCTGCCAAATCCGCCCAGAAAGCAGCATCCGATTCAACTAATAAAGCGGAGGATGCCGCCAGAAAAGCCGTTGAAGCCAGCGAAGCTGCCCGACTCGCGGCTGAAGGGGCTACGCAGACCGCCGAAGAGACCATTGCGGATGCCGTCCGCAAGATGGAAGAGCTGGAGCAGGCGGCCAAAGCAGCCGCCGCTGCTGCCCAGAGAGTTGCGGACGAAACTGCTGCTCGCTCGCAGGAAAAGGCCATTCTGGCAACCCAAGCCCTCCAGGAAGCGATTGAAACAGCCAATATAGCCGGTAAACAGGCTGACGAGGGCGCCAAGGATGCTAAAGCCGCTAAGGTAAAACTTGCTGAAAAACTTTCGGCGGAGACAGCCGTCAAAGCCGAACAGAGCGGCCGTGTCGCTAAACGTGCGGCTGCCGCTGCTTTCCAAGCTGCCGATACCGCCCATATAAAAGCCCAGGCTGCTGATATCGCCGGCGATGAAGCCATCGACGCAGCTGCCCTGGTTTCCGGCCGTCTGGCGGAAAGAGTTGAAGAAGCTGGCAGAGAAGCCAAAGATGCCGCCGCCAAAGGTCTCCAGATAGTTGATAAAACACGTGAAAAAGCCACCCAGGCTGACGTTGCCGGCGATGAAGCGCTTGAAGCTGCTTCCCAGGCATTACACCAGATGGTGATGCAGGCTGAAGCTCTATCCAAAGCCGCCGAGGCCGCTGCCGAGGCCGCCAGGAAAGCCTCCCTGGCTGCTGAAAAGGCCGCCCAGGAAGCGGCGCGTAAAGCCGAAACCGTCGTAAAATCCATGAGCGTCGAGACAGCCAAGCAGGCCGAGACTGCTAAAGTGGCCGCGGAAGAAGCTGCTACAAGAGCCGAAGAGGTTTCCAGAGCTGCTAAAGCCGCCGCTGAACACGCCCAGAAGACTACTCAAACATCGGCAGCCAGAGCGGAAGAGGTATCCAAGCAGGCTGTAGCCGCCGCCGAATCTGCCGAAAGGGCTGCCGAAGAAGCCGGCCTCAAAGCCGCTGAGGCCCTCCCCAAAGCTCTGGTAAATAAAGTACTTACATCCTGGACATTCATCATAATTGTTATAATCGCGATGTTGGCTGCGATTGTTGGTGCTGTATCGCTCAGCGCGTTATACCAGCTCATTTAAAAGTTGTTAATATGGATAATATAGAGGTTTTTTATAGTGAACTCGGAGAAGGGACCGATATAACACTGTAATATCCTTTCTCCAAGTATATGGATAACAATAATTACATCTGTCATATAAGAAGAATGCCTCAAGGTATTCTTGATATAAGGAGTTAGTTTAGATGAATAAGAACTCTAAAAAACCGAAAAATGTTTCATCGGGAGCTGAAGAGACGCAACCGAAGATTATGACCAAACCTCTTCCCATGATTCTCGATGAACTTGAGAATTACATTCACAGGGTAGAGGAGGCGGTAAAACAGGCCAGGGCTGCCGTCAGGGATTCACGTGCGGCCGCCGACAAGGCCAGAGACCACGGCGAAAAGGCCGCCGAAACAGCCAGAAAAGCCGCCGAAGCAGCCGTCGCTAAAGTCCAAGAAGAGGCCACTAGAAGAGCCGATGCCCTCGATGATAGAATATCCGAGGTCTCGGAGAACCTGAACAGCCTTGTGAATAAAGTAAAGGAAGAGGCAGCCAGAAGGGCTGACGCCCTCGATGATAAAATATCCGAGGTCTCGGAAAATCTTGACAGCCTTGCAGATAAAGTAAAGCAGGAAGTTATCGCCCTCGATGAGGCTTTCCTGGCTCTTAAAAATAAGCACGTCGAGCAGTCTCCCTTCTTTAAGAATAAATAACGCCGCTTTAGATATAAAATCTCCAGTTAAGCCCAATAACCGGCCGTGATGCTAGAGAAGCAGTAGCTGCTTTAGCATACTGATATCTCTTTCCGTGTCTTTGCACTATGGGAGATGATATAATTATCAGGGAGACATTTTTTGGATAAATTCAAGACCTGGTTTTTAGAGACCCGGCCCCAGTTCCTTATTCTTTCTATCATTCTTGCTTTCCTCGGCACCTCGGTAGCCTGGTTTGACGGCAATATTAATATCTGGCACGCTTTGCTGGGCGGAGTGGGCCTGGTGCTGACTCACGCCAGCGTTAATATCCTCAACGACTACTTCGATTTCCGCAGCGGAATTGACCTGGCCACGAAGCGTACCCCCTTTAGCGGCGGCAGTGGCATTCTCCCGGCTAATCTCCTCACGCCACGCCAAGTCCTCTGGCTTGGAGTAGCCTCTTTTGTGCTGGCCATCCCCATCGGCATCTACTTCATCATCATACGCGGCTGGCTGTTACTGCCTTTGCTGCTCGTCGCGGCTTTCTTTATTCTGCTTTACAGTCCGGTTATCCTCAAACGGCCCTGGCCGGAGTGGGCGGCCGGTGCCGGCCTCGGCGCCCTGCCGATACTCGGTATGTACTTCATCCAGGCCGGAGCTTATACCTCACAGGCTGCCGTTGCCTGCATTCCACCCGCCTTCCTGGTGCACAATCTACTCCTCCTCAATGAGTTCCCCGATGTAGAGGCAGATAAAATTGCCAACCGCAAGACCATGCCAATAACTATCGGCAATGATAAAGCTGCCATCTTCTACACTATCGTGAATGTTGCGGTCTATATCTGGATAATCGGCTGGGTGGCGGCTAAAGTGATGCCTGTCTGGACGCTGCTGGCGCTGCTGACCCTGCCCCTTGCTTACAAAGCCATCGACGGCGCTATTCACCATACCAATACTCCCAGGCTGATATCAGGGATGTCCGCCAACGTGATGAACATCTTGCTGACTCAGCTATTGATGGGTATCGGATATATTCTCGCTCATGTAACAGGATAATTTTATGGAAAATCCTCCCAGATCCCCAACCCCCCAGCCTTTACACGGCATGTTCACCGCCGTCCCACCCCGCTACGACATCGTTAACCGCATCATTACCCTGGGACTGGATAGCCGATGGCGCCGCCTGGCCGCTGAAGCCTGCCTTGATAACAATCCCAAAACTATCCTCGATTTAGGCTGCGGCACTGGCGACCTCACCATTAACATCGCCCGTGCAGCGGGAAAGGACACCGAAATCACGGGAATCGACTACAGCCAGCCGATGCTGGAAAAAGCGCGTCAGAAAGCTACTAAAGCCGGTGTCGCCAAGCTGGTGCGTTTTACTCAAGGCGACGCTACTGCTCTCCCTTTCCCCGATGTTTACTTCGACTGCGTGGGGATTTCTTTCGCCTTCCGCAACCTTACCTACAAAAACCCGCTGGCCCAGGCCCACCTTGCCGAGGTAAAAAGGGTGCTGAAACCCGGCGGACGTTACGTAATCGTGGAATCCAGCCAGCCTAAAAACCCTCTAATCAGGACTTTTTTTCAACTCTACGTTCGCGGCTTTGTCGCGCCGGTGGGGATATTAGTCTCTCGCAATCCTGGCGCTTACCGCTACCTCACGGAATCGATTACACGTTTTTATTCTCCATCGGAAGTCCGGGACATGCTGAAGGCCGCCGGTTTTAGAGATATAAGCTACCGTCCCCTGCTATTCGGCGCGACCGGAATACACGTAACCATCAAGTGACCTCATATCTGGTGCTCGATATAGTATTCCCGCAGCGTATTGAGCGCCGCGAAGAATTCCCGCATCATCACGCTTACCGGGTACATGCCTTTTTCCGTGACATGTAATATATTATTTCCGGACACCAGCCCGAACGACCTGAAAAAAGCCATCTCCAGCCGCAGCTGGCTGCCTATATCACCCCCGAACCGCCGCCGGAATGCTTCTTTATCCAGCTTAAGACCGAAAAGCTTGGTCAGGAGATAGTAGCGGCGCTTTTCCTTTTCAGATAAACCCCTCCACCCTACTATCGGGAGCCGACCGGACACAATGAGCTCGTGATAACGGTCGAGAGAGAAGGAATTGACATAGAAGTTGCCCCCCACGATACTAACCGAACCGGAGCCGATGCCAATGTAGTCGTCCGACTCTATGATATATTCGTCGATCATCCGCTCCCCGCGTGAAAAACACCACGCCGTCGAGGGCGTAAAATCACCGTGGTACAGCTCTCGCAATATAATTTCGTAGAAATTTTTTTCATGGTAGTTGTCCACCCGGCTAAACCGGCGTTCCAGGTCGTCCTTTTTATGCGGTGAGGGCATGAGGGGATAAAACGTCGCCTGGTCGATACCAAGCTGCTTGAATATAGCTACGTCCGCCGCGAACTGCTCCGTGGTCTGGCCCGGAAAATTAAAAAGGAAGTCCACATTTAGAGTATCGAACTGCCCCTGGCACATGAGTAGTCGGTCTTTCACTTCTTCCGCGGGGCCGTTGACCCTCCCCATCGTTTTCAGGATTTGCTCATCGAAGCTCTGCACCCCGATTGAAAGACGGTTAATCCCGTATTCATTCAAGAGCTTGATATTCTGCTCGCTCAATTCCCGCGGCGTGGTCTCAAGAGAAATCTGCTTTATCTTGAATTGCTTACGCAGCTGCCCGATGAAATCCCCGAGTTCGTCCATCAGCACCGTGGGCGTGCCCCCGCCGAAGTAAACGTCCTCAAAGCTGAAACCTAACCTCCGGTACGTTTCCAGTTCCTGTTTCAGGTCGATGAAATAGCGGCGTGCCAGGTCTTCCTGGAACAGGTAGCGGTTGAAGCAACAGAACGGACACAGCGAGCGGCAGAAAGGGATATGCACGTAAAGCGATATCCCGTCCCTTTTCACCAGCCTTTCGGCCTTCGCCAGAGAATCATCGACGGTGTTAAGGGAGTGGAACTTGCGCCCCTCCCGCCTGGTAATAAAACCGACTATTTCCGGAATCATCTGACTTTATGAACGACCCTGCAATGAATGAATACGGATACCCGGAAAAATAATAACACACGCAGGTGACTTTGGCTAATGAGGAACGACTATAACTAGTCAGTGAATCAGTATACCGGGCGTTTCTTTTTCGTCAGATGTGTCCTGACATAACCGGTATTGAAAGCCTTGACGGCCAACGGACAGAACTGCTCGCCGGCTTTGCTGGCCAATTCGGTGAACGCCTTTTGCGCCGGCATGGCCTCCTTATAAGCGTGCGGTGTCGTCATATTATCAAAGGCATCGACAACAGCGATTAACCGGGCACCGATGGGTATGCTGTCCCCGTGCAGACCCTGCGGATAGCCGCTGCCGTCATACTTTTCGTGGTGATACAGTATCAACAGGCTGGCTTCTTTTAAAAAGGGTATATCCCTTAATATTTCATAGCCCACGATAGGGTGCCTTCTAATCATGGCCCATTCTTTATCGGAGAGAGGTTCGGCCTTATTCAATACAGCATCAGCGATGCTTAACTTGCCGATATCGTGGAGGAGCGCCGCATACTCGATAGTCTGCTGCTGTTTCTTACTTAGCCCCAGTTCCCTGGCACCCATCAATGCATATTCCACCAGCCGCCTGGAGTGCCCGCCGCCACTGGTCTCCTTGGCATCCGCCAGCGACACCAGAGCCCGCACCGTACTTTTATAAGAGTGTATCAGGTCGTTATTAGTTCTATAGCCTGCCAGGGCCGTCGTACTCATAGTGGCGCAGTATTGTATCGTATCCAGGTCACGCTTAGAAAAAATTTCGCCGTTGGTCTTATTCAGGGCTTCGATAACCCCGAACACTTTCCCTCCGGTGATTAGCGGTGCGGCCAGGGCATGCCTTGTCCTGAAGCCGGTAGCATCGTCCATGAGCTTATAGAAACCGCTGTTTTTCTCCGGATTATTGACCATCATGGGCTTGGCGTTGAGCATTACCCATTCAGCAATGCTTGACTGGCGCCCGGAGTGCAGACGCTTCAGTTGCCCGGCCGTCGAACCGCCCGCAGTTTGAAAATATAACTCCCGTTTGTTGTCGGTACCCAGCAACAGTAACGATGAAGCTGCTGTACCTAAAGCGTTCAGGGTAAGGCTGACGATATTAGCGACTATCTTGTCTTCTTTGTCTTCCGGCTTGACCTTCATCCAGATTTTATCAAGCAGGTCAAGCTGTTTGCCTTTAGCCTGTTCCGCGAG
>JAFGOC010000034.1 GCA_016926705.1 Dehalococcoidales bacterium
ATCGCGGCCCAGGCAGGCATCACGGGCAATCCTATCAACATTCATTGAGAGCCTTGAGGTTGACGATGGGGAGATTACCTTCAATTATGGTTTGCCCCCGGATGGAGCCAAGCAGGAGACGGTTTCGGTTCTAGGTATCGTCCCCCTATCTCCACTTATACTTTCCCTACATCAAAGTGAGGTCTTATCAGTCAATTATTATTTCCTGTTTTTAACTTGAAAAAATTTGTGTTTTTAGTATTATGATGAACAAGAAACCTGGACACCAAGAACTCAATGTGTTTGGGTTTGAGTTTGGGATTAAAATTTAATTGTCCCCTCTTTCTTTTTTTCTTGCTTCCCGCCCCTCATTTTCCATCTCCTCTATTCTCTTTTCTTCATCTTCAGCTTTTGCTCTCGCTTCTTCTCTCGCTTCTCTCCTTCCCTCTGCTGCCAGCTCATCTCTTTTATCTTGTTTCTCAGCTTCCCTTCTCTCTTCTCTTCCCATCTCTCTTCTTTCTATTTTTCTTGCTTCTCGCCCCGCCTGTTCTACCTCCCTTATTCTCCATTCTTCCACTTCAGCTTTTGCTATCTCTCCCTTCCTCTCTTCTCTTCTCGCTTTTTCTCCCAGTTCCACCAATATCTCATCGTAGAATTTGGAAGCCACGTTTATTATGTCTTCGGCTCTTTCGCTCATAAATTTCTGATCATCGATTCTTCTACCAAGAGAAGCAGCCCGGTCGGTGAGTCCTTCCTTCTCTACCTTTTCTTTTTCTTGCTCCGTTACGTGTATGGTCTTCAACGCGAGGTTTTGGATAACTTTGATGTATCTCTCACTTTCCCCAAGGTTTTGAGCCCCCTCGAAAATGGCCTTATCCACTGCCGGTCTAAAGTCTCCGCTTTTTTCGCCTTCCTCGGTGAGGATATCGAGACCCTTCTTGGATATAGCCGCTAACGGATCTAAAAACAAATAAGAACTGAGAAAATCATATAATTTTGCATCATCTCCACATAACTCCTTCAACAAACTTTCTTCTTTTACCTCCTCTTTCTTCTCCTCTTTCTTTTTCCACATAATTCAGTCTCCCTCCTTTATTATTCTTACCTGAATAATCACACGCGGATTGTGCTCTTATTCTTTGGGGAAAATTATCTTAATTGGGATTCCCCATTTCAATTCTCAATGTGTTGGTCCCGTCCCTCATCGTTTTTGCAAATGAGATAATATATCTATGATACCTTTTTGTCAATCTCCATATCGGAGCCCTGTAGTTGTCCTCGACATGCGAACTACGTACTGCAGCCTGTAAAATCGTCGTCAATCAACGCTGGCGAAACTCTCCGTTTGGAAAGAGGCGATATTTCCTTTACGTCAGGTTGCTTTATCAAGGCAAAATTGGGTAAACTGGAAAGCAAAACCGCCGCAAGGAGTCCTGTTATGCCCAGACGCAACGACATCAAGAAGGTGATGATAATAGGGTCGGGGCCGATAGTAATCGGCCAGGCCTGCGAGTTCGATTATTCCGGCACGCAGGCGTGCAAGGCCCTGCGAGCGCTGGGATACGAAATAGTGCTGGTCAACTCAAATCCGGCTACCATCATGACCGACCCCGGCATGGCGGACGTTACTTATATTGAGCCTCTAAACGTGGAAACGATGATCAAAATCATCGAAAAGGAACGACCGGACGCGCTCCTGCCCAATCTAGGCGGGCAAACGGGGCTAAACTTAAGCTCCAGCCTGGCGGAGCAGGGAATACTGGACAAATACAACGTTAAAGTCATCGGCGTGGAGCCCGACGCCATCAAGCGCGGCGAGGACCGGCTGGCTTTTAAAGACACGATGAACGAACTGGGGATAGAAATGCCCCGGAGCAAGATAGCCAAGAACGTCGAGGAGGCCGAAGCAATCACCGCCGAGCTCGGTTTCCCGGTTGTTGTCCGCCCGGCTTACACTATGGGGGGCACGGGCGGGGGGCTGGTCTATAACTTAGAAGAGTTGCGTATCATCGTCAGTCGAGGCATCAGCGCCAGCATGATAGGACAGGTGCTTATCGAGGAGTCGGTGGAGGGCTGGGAAGAGCTGGAACTGGAGGTCATCCGCGATCACAAGAACCAGATGATAACGGTGTGTTTTATCGAGAACGTGGATGCCATGGGAGTGCATACCGGGGACTCCTACTGTACCGCCCCGATGCTGACCATCAGCGAAGACTTACAGAAACGGCTGCAGGAATACTCGTATAAGGTAGTCGAGAGGATAGGGGTAATCGGGGGGACGAACATACAATTCGCCCACGACCCCAAGACGGGACGGGTAGTGATTATAGAAATCAATCCCAGGACGTCACGCTCTTCAGCGCTGGCATCAAAGGCAACCGGCTTCCCTATCGCTTTGATATCCGCTAAGCTGGCGGCAGGCCTGACCCTGGATGAAATCCCCTACTGGCGCGAAGGGACGCTGGAGAAATACACGCCGTCCGGTGACTATGTGGTGGTGAAGTTTTCCCGGTGGGCATTCGAGAAATTCCGCGATTCCGTCGACCGCCTGGGGACGCAGATGAGGGCGGTGGGAGAGGTAATGAGCATCGGCAAGACCTATAAAGAGGCCTTCCAGAAAGCCATCCGCTCACTGGAGAACGGCCGGTACGGTCTCGGGTTTGCCAAGGACTTCTATGAAAAAACGCTGGAAGAACTGATGAAGCTACTCAATTATCCCACCAGCGAACGGCAGTTCATCATATACGAGGCCATCCGCAAGGGGGCAGATATCCAGGAGCTTTACAAAAAGACTTTTATCAAGCCGTGGTTCTTAGAGCAGATGAAAGAGCTGGTTGAGCTGGAGGAGAAAATCCTGAAATACAAGGGCAAGCAGCTGCCGGAAGATTTGCTGACACAGGCGAAAAAGGACGGCTTCGCCGACAGGTATTTAGCCAAGCTGCTGGGGGTCAGCGAGCAATCCGTCCGCGAGCAACGCACCAAGCTGAACGTCGTCGAAGCCTGGGACTTCGTGCCGGTAAGCGGGGCGGAAAACGCCATGTACTATTACTCAACCTATAACGGGCCGGATAAGACCAAGGTCAGCGACCGCAAGAAGGTAATGGTGCTGGGCGGGGGGCCGAATAGAATCGGGCAGGGAATCGAGTTCGACTACTGCTGTGTGCACGCCGCCTTCGCCCTGCGCGAGATGGGTTACGAGACAATCATGGTCAACTGCAACCCGGAAACGGTGTCCACCGATTACGACACCTCGGACAAGCTGTATTTCGAGCCGCTGACGGTAGAGGACGTGGTGAGTATCTACCAGAAGGAAAAGCCGCTAGGGGTAATCGTGCAGTTCGGGGGGCAGACGCCGCTTAACATAGCGGCGGAACTGGAGGCGGCCGGCGTGAAGATACTCGGCACGACGGTAAATTCAATCGACATCGCCTCCGACCGCGGTCGTTTCAGCGAGGTGATGAAGAAATACGGCATCCCCATGCCGGAATCGGGCACGGCAAGCAACCTGGACGAAGCGCTGGTAATCGCCGAGCGCATCGGCTACCCGCTGATGGTGCGGCCTTCATACGTCCTCGGCGGGCGCGGCATGGAGATAGTGCACGACGAGGAAGAGCTGCGCATGTACGTGGCGGCGGCCGTGGGAGTTACGCCCGACCGGCCGATACTGATAGACCGCTACCTGGAAAACGCCATCGAGACCGAGGCCGACGCCCTGGCCGACGGCGACGAAGTATTTATCCCGGCGGTGATGGAGCACATCGAGTTTGCCGGAGTACACTCCGGGGACGCCGCCTGCGTAATACCGCCGGTAAGTATACCGAGGAAGCACATCGACACGATAGAGGAATACACCAGGCGAATCGCCAGCGAGCTTAACGTGGTGGGTGTGATGAATATCCAGTACGCCATCTGCAAGGACGTGGTTTATGTTTTCGAAGCCAACCCGCGCGCCTCGCGGACCGTACCTCTGGTATCCAAGGTCTGCGGCATTTCCATGGCCAACCTGGCCACGCAACTGATGCTGGGCAAGCACATCAAAGACCTGAACCTCAAGCACCGCCACATTCCGCACTTCGGGGTGAAAGAGGCGGTTTTCCCCTTCAGCATGTTCCAGGAAGTAGACCCGGTGCTGGGGCCGGAAATGAAGTCGACGGGCGAGGTGCTGGGCATCGCCGATTCCTTCGGGCTGGCCTTCTGGAAGGCGCAGGAGGCAGTGACGCCGTTGCCAACCAGCGGTACGGTGCTGATAACGGTATCGGAAAACGACCGTCCGGCGGTGGCAGAGGTAGCCAGGCAATTCGCCAAGCTGGGATTCAAGATTGTGGCCACGGCAGGCACTCACGCCTTCCTGGAAAGCAAGGGCATCCCTTCAACCCATATTCTAAAAGAGCACGAAGGCAGGCCCAACATCACCGACGCCATCAAGAACAAGGAAATACAGCTGGTGATTAACACGCCAGTGGGTAAATTAAGTCGATACGGCGATTCGTATATCCGCAAGGCGGCCATTAAATACAAGGTGCCCTACATTACGACGCTGGCGGCGGCCCTGGCGGCGGCCAAGGGAGTGGCTGCCTACATCGAGGGGAAATCAGGGGTCACCTCACTGCAAACATATCACGCCGCAATAAAGTGAGATAACTGACTATAGTTTCTGGCCTGTCGTAGCCGCGCCGATACGCTGTGCACTCGTCCACTTGAGCTTCCTGCGGGTAATGACGTCAAAAAAGCTCCGCATCATAACGAAGTCGCAGAGCTGCTTATAGCCCAAGATAAGCAAGGGCGAGTAAAGGGCCAGCTTTTTATCTTCACCGTCCAGCTGGATAGCCATAATAGCCAACAACGACTGGAGGAAGCAGAAGAACCCAAAGGTGGGCAGGAGCGCGAGACCGTTACCCTCCGCGATTATCTGTGCAGAGGCAGCGATGTTCACCATACCAGCCAGCGGCAGGAAAATCATGGAAATAACCATATGAGGGAAGGCAAGCCGCTGGAGAAAACCGTAGCGGGAGTTGAAGATAGCGTCGCGGTGCTTCCACATGGCCTGAAAATTGCCGCGATACCATCTCAACCGCTGCTTGATGAAGTCTTTGATACCGAGGGGGGCCTCGGTATAGGAGATAGCGGAGGTGCTGGCCTGGACGACCTGACCGGACTTCAGGGCCTTGATGGTAACGTCGAAGTCCTCGACCAGGGTATCGGGGTCGTAAGAGCCGCCGCTCCGCATGATATCGCGACGGTAGGCGCCCAGGGCGCCAGGAACCACGGTAACACTGCCGAAAACATCCAGCGCGCGGCGATAGATATTGATACTGGCGATATATTCCAGAGACTGGCAATTAGTCAGCAAGTTGCGACGGTTAAGCACCTTGATATTACCGGCGACGGCGGCAACCGAGGGGTCGCGGAAGGGCTTGACCAGCTCCACCAGCGTGTTTTTAGTAATCTGGCTATCCGCATCCACGACAACGATGATTTCGCCGCGGGAAAATAACAGGCCGTGATTAAGGGCCGTAGCCTTGCCGCCGTTGGGACGGTGAATTACCTTAACCCCACGATGAGAATAGCCCAGAGCGATTTGATAGGTACGGTCTTTAGAGCCGTCATCGATGACGATTATCTCCTTATCGGGATAGGAAGCCTCAAGGATAGACTCGATGGTACGGCCGATGACCTTTTCTTCGTTATAGGCAGGGATAAGGACAGTAAGCGGGGGGGCGTACCCGGGAGAATCGAGCTGCTTGAGTTCCTGGTATTTCTGGTAGATAGCCAGGGGGATATTGAGAAAATTGTAGTACATGGTCATAGTAAGACTTATGAGCAGAACCCAGGTGACAACGGAAAATGTCCCCCAGAATTGAAGGACCGCGCCGAAAACGAAGGGAAGGAGAACGAAAAAGGTCGACAGGCTAAATACCGGCAGCCAGAAAGCAACGCGACTAATCTTTTTCTTCTTTTGAGTAGTAGAAACAACGTAATTCGCCAGGATCAACAGGGTGACGGCGATGCCGAGGCCAAAGGAAAGATAAGTGTGCCGGGAAGGGATGATGATAACAAAGGAAATCAGAAGACAGAGCGTGATGACAGCGATAACGGTGCTTTTAACCACTTTCTACTCACCGGACGATCAATTTTTCAACAGCATACTTAAGTCACGAGCCGCGTCGCCGGCTGCCTGGCGGGAGGCTAAATCAGCCAGCTCTTCGACACTGATGATTTTGATACGCTGGTATTCGGCGAACTGCCGGGCCTCTTTGCTTAAGGCAGCAACGCTGACGAGGACTTTATCACGGATACTGGCATCATAAGCGGCGGTGTCAAACTGCATGACTTCATTGACATCGCTGCCGAAAACGTCTTCGTTCAAGATAACGCAGGCAGCGACTTTATGGTTGATGACACCGTCGTCCTTATGCGCGTAAAGGTCCAGAATATGGTCGGCGCCGGAACGACCGGTCACCTTAACCTTTTCGCTGACGGTATAGCCCCTGTTTTCAAGCAGCCACTTGAGCTGCCCGCGGGGGTCGGACTTTTTCACATCCGGGCCGTTACCAGGCCTGACTTGCCGCTTTTCCTTTTTCACGGAGATAAATTCCATGAGCCGGGCTTTGCCGGCCAATAAAACTTTCAAATCCTCAAGACCATAAACCCTGATGCCCTGCCTTTCGGCGAACTTCATGGCCTCACGGGAGAAGCGGGGGACGGCGATAACCATCTTACTATCGATACCGGCATCATATATCTTGCTATCAAAGTTAAACAGGGGGTCGATGGGCACTTCTCCCTCTTCGCGGGGCGCCGCCAGAATACCGATGGCAACGGTATGCCTGGTAATAAGGTCATCCATGCCGGCGACGATATCGATTTTGTGAGTGGCGCCGGAGCGGCCCTTTACCTGAACCGATTCCTTAACCTCATAACCAAGGCGGTCGAGATATTCGATAAGGCGCTTCTTAGGCTCCAGCTCAAACTCAAGTCGCTTCCGGGACGATTCATTGAGAGAGTAGGAAGAGAGCGGGACATATTCAAGCTCCTCAAGCCGGTATATTTCGCCCGTTTTCAGGCAGCGGCACTTAATGACCGGCGCGGGGAAGACACCGTGGCAGCTGCCGCAGATATAGCGCAGTCCCGGCTTGCGATAGTCGGTACCGATGAGCTTAAGCTCGCGGCGGCACTTGGGGCAAATCTGGTTAAGCCCATGCATAAACTCCTCTTCAAGGCCGATATGCCCGCAGGCGAAGTGCTCAATAAGCTGTCCCCGGGTAAGCTGGGAGGAATCGCAAGCGGGGCAGCGTTCTACGGGGAGCAACTGTACCGAACCGGAGGGGCTGACAAGGATTTTTTCAAAATCCTGCTTGAGAAGCAGGCCTTCTTTAGCCAGCGAGTCCAGAATCAGCGCCGTTTCCCTGGGGCTGGTCCCCATGATTTCTTCAGCCTCACGGTAAGAGAAGCCTTCGCCGAGGCTTAAGTCGATTTGCGGGGACAGAGAGTTGATTTTGTTTTTAAGGAAAGCGCTCATCAGGTTAGCGACCCTGGGCTCCTGCCAGATTCCGGGGGTATTTTCCGGGGCGGCTTCCTGACGGCTTTCTTTGACGACATCAATTTCCACATCGGATTCAGTTTCGGGGGAGGGGGCAGAATTGAGTCCCGATGCCGGGGTATCTGCGGCAGGCTCACACCATTCCATCACGCGTTTAATCTGGTAGGCAAGCTCGCGGGAGGACAAGGGTTTCTTGAAATAGTGGTCAAAGCCGATTTCCTTGCATTTTTCCCACATTGCGGCGGGGGGCAGCGAGCCGAGGAGAATTATCGTGGCTCTGGACAAAGCGCGGAGTTTACGACAGGTCTCATTAACATCGATACCGCGCAGGGTATCATCAAGAACGATGACACTGGAATGAAGGCAGTTGGTGCGAAGCCGGCTTTCATTATACTCATGTGAAACTGCGACCTGCCAGCCGGCTTCGGTCAAGGCTTTTTCTTCTCTCTTTTTTAACAGCTGTTTAGCCGATAATACCAGTATTTTACCCATAGGCCCTTCCCCCGAATACGGTTTACGATAACGTTTTACTCTCCCGAACGTATATTAGGCATAAAAACTGCTTAAAAACCTATAAATAAACCGTAAACACGAAGGCAACAGGATATAAAAAAGTTGAAAACAACGGCGACCAGACCTTATTATGGGGAAAGGGGATTTATTAATGTTAACAGGATACCTGATATTTATGGTCTTCATGGCCGCCGTACTGGCAGGTTGGGAAATCCAGATAGAAGGCAATGAAGGCTGGGCGGCCAGACTGCCGACGTGGCGCATAGAGAAGGGGTGGGTATTGAAGTTCACGGGCGGTCGCCCGCTGACGGGGTACCACATCTTCATGACCATATTCATGCTGGGGATAATACACCTGCCACTTTTCTTTACGGCGTGGAACTGGCAGCTGGAACTCCTCTTATTAGGGTTTTACGCAGGGATGCTGCTGATTGAAGACTTTCTATGGTTCGTTTTCAACCCGCATTACGGCATCAAGAACTTCCGCAAGGGGAAAATCTGGTGGCACCGGACGTGGTGGGGCCCGGTGCCTAATTTTTACTGGTTCATGATTGTGGCCGCGGTCCTGCTGATATACTTCGGGAGGGCGGCGATTTAAAGGCCAGCGCCTTGACGCCACCGGGCTTTACTACTATAATGCCAGATACTACGATGTTGTTATTGGGAGGTTTATCAGCGCGGATAGATTTATACCGCTATCAGGAATAGGAAATTATATTTCTTTCCCACTTATAGTAAATGCTAGTAGTATTAAGAATCACAACAAATTACGTCATAGCGTTCATGTTTTTTCACAACAAGCGCCGGACAATCCACAAGGTCTAAATAGATATACCTATGTTGTAAATAACCCATTATGTAAAATTGACCCAACTGGAGAATTCCCTTGGCCAGTTATAATTCCAATAGTAATAATTGTATATCTTGTAGGTGAATTCGTGGTAAATTCTTTTGGAGACCATCCAGACCCTCAAGTCATTGGGAATACTCTTCGTCCACCACTTCCTGTATCTGATTGTTTCACCCAACCAAGTATTGTTTCTAGTATCTCTATTACTTTTCCCTTTATCACTATTCCTCCGCCCATAATGCCATCTATTGTGGCAGATGATCCGGGTCCACAGCCGTCTACTGGGAACCAACCTCCGCCTCCATGTGACCCAGAGGAACAGTCTAAAGCATTACTAAATTGGATGTTAGAGCTAGCGGGATGGATATAATGAAAATGATATAATTTATATGATATTACCTATTTTGCAGTGTTAATCATTTGAAAAAACTACATCTGAAATAAATTAAGTAGATTGTATGAAGCCAAGTTCACGTAAAAGGGAAAATATGAATTTAATAAACAATATTGAGCCGAAAATATTTACCCGCATATATAAAAAAAATACTCTCTATGTATTGATTTTTGTTTCTACAACTATGGGGATTATATCGGCCTTATTAGAGTTCATCTACGGAGATTTTTTTTATTCTGTTCTTCTTTTATTGTCTCCAATATCCTGGGATATCTTCATTTATTTTCCTTTGATACGAAATATAACCAGAAGAGAGAAATTAATAAAAAAACCGAGTTTCACAAAAAATATTACACTTAATAAACGAGCAGTTCTTGTTGAAAGAATAATTTCTCTACTAATAATAATACTCAGTATTTTAGGTCTATCGAAGGCGATGATAAGTAGTAAACCCGTATACTATATTGCTAAAGTATTGTACTTCTTAATTATAGGCATAAGCCATTATTCATTAATTTTGATAACTAGATTAATATCAGAGCCTAAATATAAAGCAACTTAACGCTAATATTTAGACTACTAAACAACAATATATTTTATATAAAATCCCTCATTTTTCCCGCGGGCTTTATCGTGTTTCTGGTGGAGACAGGGTTAAATCCTTCCCTCATATTATATCGATAAGTTTGGTCGATCCAGTGATTGGCCTGATTACGGATACTACATGGGAGGCGGCATGAGTTGTAACGGCCCAAAACCCGATGATATTATGAACAGCGTATATTTTATACTGGCTGCCTGTAAAATATGGTAATATTTAACGTAATTTTCCCGCGGTTGGCGGCTACAAAAGATGATAAGTAGTAAGAGAGCCTCGTTTTCAAAATCAATTTCAATATTTCTCATTATAGTTTTCTTACTCGGTATTATCATGACCGGTTGCAGTGGCTATAAGGAAGTCACCTTGACCAGAAAAGGAATTAATTTTTCTTTCGAATACCCTTCATCATACGAAGAGTACCGTTATAGTTTTCAAAGTGAAAATTTTTTAACGATACTAGTTAGGTATCCGCCTGATAGTCAGGAAATATTAGCAGATAGAGAAATAGCTATATTACCGCTAGTGACAAATATAGAGCACCCTGATGCGACCTCATCCTTAAATTCATTTCTTGAAAACAGAGTCTTCGACTATGAAGAATTCCAGTTGCTTGAAAGGTCTTCAGTTAAAGTCTCAGGTATTGATGGCGAATTGATAGTGTTTTCTGGATATTACGATGTTGGATATCTATTTACTTCCGATCATTTAAAGGTTTGGGAGGTATACCTTGATTATAAAGACTTTATATGGATTTTGCGTCTTTCCTCCATCATTGATAATACAGAGGGAGTTGAGGCAGAATTTCAACACTTTATAGATACATTCAAATTCTTGGATTAATTTACTCCAACACTCATTATATGTAAAACCCCCTCTTCCCTTATCTCAGAGGCTCTCCCGTGTTTATGGTGGAGACGGGGGAGGGTCGAACTCCTCATCCTAACGAACCTACCGCTATACCCCCCTTGACAATAGAACATTAGTTCTATATAATATATCTGCCATGAAAATACTATGCGTGCTGCTGCCCCATTTTGCCTGGAGGTGCGAGGTCCGCAGGCGCGCGGAAATAGAGGGACAGGCGGCGATAGTGACCCATACGGAAGGCTCGCAGAGGCTGGTGCTGGACCATTCGCCGGGGCTGGAGGGGCTGGCGCGCGACATGCCCTTGCAGCAGGCGCTGGCACGGCATGGTGAGGCCGAGCTTATCCACGCCGATATCCCCTACTACCGGGGAGTTTTCAGCGAAATACTGGGCAAACTGGAGCAGAAAAGTCCGCTGGTGGAGGGCGGGGAGGCGGGGCGCATATACATCGGGGCGGGAGGGCTGCAGCTGATTTACGCCGACGACAACGCCCTCGCCGAAGCCGTGAGAGAAGTAGCAGCGGAGTTCGAGCCGCAGATGGGGATAGCGGGCAATAAGTTCCTGGCGTCATTAGCGGCGCAGCACAGCAAGCCGGGAGAGTGCAGGACACTGAACGGCAATAGCGACGCTTTTCTTAAAGACCTCCCCTGCGACGTGCTGCCGGTATCGATAAAGAGCCGGGACAAGCTGCGGGACTTCGGGCTGGCGAAACTGGGACAGATAGCGGCCCTGCAACCCGGCCCTTTTCAGTCGCAGTTCGGGCCGGAAGGCAAGAGGATATGGGAACTCTCACGCGGTAGCGACGCCACGCCGCTGTACCCGCGGTTCATGGAGGAAGCCATCGAGGCGAGCACCGCGCTGCCCTCGGTAACCGTCTCCCTGGACGCGATACTTTTCGCCGTGGAGTCGGTGCTGGCGGGCATCTTCGCGGGGGAAGTCCTCAAGGGGCGGGGCATCCGCCGGCTGACGCTGTGGACACGGAGCTGGAACGCGGAGAACTGGGAGCGGAACATCAATTTCAAAGAACCGGCGATGGAAGTGAGAAGCACCATATCACGCATCAAACGCACGCTGGAGGAATATCCGCAGCCGGGGCCGGTGGAACAGGCAGGGGTAAAGATAACCGGGCTGGGCTACCCGGGCGGAAGGCAGAGGAGCCTTTTCTCCGACATCAGAGCGAAGGAACACCTGGCGGAGGACATACGTCAACTGGAGCTCAAGCTGGGCAACCCGCAGGTATATACCGTGAAGGAAGTGGAACCATGGTCGAGGATACCGGAAAGACGCTACGCCCTGGCACCTACAAACCGGTAAACACGCCGGAAGAACTAAAGATAGAGGAAGACGCCGAGGGGCGGCCGGCGGCGGTCAGAGGAAAGCGGCGGCAGGCTATTATATCCATCGAGGACAAATGGCGGATAGACGACGAGTGGTGGCGCGCCGCACCGGTGTCACGGCTTTATTACAACGTCCTGCTGGCCTCCGGGCAGAGAGTGGTTCTTTACAAGGACCTTACCGGCAACAAATGGTACGAGCAGGAGTATTAGGGATAAATCAAAATCTCAAAAAAAGAGAGGAGAACCATGGAAAAACAGATAGCTTACTGCGGACTGGTCTGCACGGACTGCAAAGCCTACATCGCCACGGAGAAGAATGACGACAAAATGCGGGAAGAGGTTGCCGCGGAATGGACGAAAGAATATCATCATGACTTCAAGCCGGAGGATATCAAGTGCGACGGATGCCTGCCCAAGACCGTAAAAACCATCGGCCATCTCAACGTCTGCCCTATAAGGAAATGCGGGCAGGAAAAAGGCGTTATCAACTGCGCTTACTGCGAGGATTACGCCTGCGAAGAGCTTAATAAATACTTCGAGATGGCGCCAGTGATGAAGGCAAACCTAGAGGAAATAAGAAAAGGAATGAAATAGCTAAAGGGTTAATCCGGGGCGGTAAAAGAGGGCGGAGTGACCGACTGCTATTAACTGTGAATTCTTACCATGAATTACGCCGAGCTACACTGTCACAGCTACTACTCTTTCCACGACGGGGCATCGTCGCTGGAGGAACTGATGGTGCGCGCCAAAGACCTCGGCTACCGCGCCCTGGCTATTACCGACCACGACAACCTGTGCGGGGCGATGCAGTACGCGCAACTGGCGAAGTCGCTGGAGATGCAAGGCATCATCGGGGCGGAGGTAACGCTCGCACCCACCCCGAGATCCTTCGGTCGTCCCGACAAGTCGGGACTCTCTCAGGATGACAGCCTTAAAGGCTGTCATTTAACCCTGCTGGCGAAAGACAGGAAGGGCTACAGCAACCTGTGCCGACTGATAACAGCCGCCCACGCCTCCGGCGAGCGCAACTACCCCACCCTTCCCACCAAGCTCCTGCCGGAGCACGCCGAGGGGCTGATAGCGCTTTCGGGGTGTCCGCGGGGAGAGCTGGCGCAACTGGCATCTAAATCACGTTTGGGCGAGGCAAAGAAGCTGATAAGGCAGTACCTCGACTGGTTCGGGGCCGATAATTACTACATAGAACTCCAGCAGAATTCAGCCTTCGGGGACACGGCGCGCAATATCGCCCTGATGAAGCTGGCCGAAGAAACAGGGGCAAGGGTTGTAGCCACGGGCAACGTGCACTATCACGCACGCGAAAGGCACTGCCTGCAGGACTGCCTGGTGGCGATAAAAAACTGCAAGAGCCTGGAAGAAACGCACCGGGAAAGACGGGCGAACTCGGAGTATTACTTGAGACCTACGGAGGAACTGGAGGCCCTTTTCCGCGGCTACCCCGA
Source organism: Dehalococcoidales bacterium (assembly GCA_016926705.1). Classification (GTDB taxonomy): domain Bacteria; phylum Chloroflexota; class Dehalococcoidia; order Dehalococcoidales; family RBG-16-60-22; genus RBG-13-51-18. The sequence continues at coordinate 13,540 of JAFGOC010000034.1, forward strand.
GGCCCTGGAAAACACGACAAAAATCGCCGAAAGATGCACGCTGGACCTGACGAAAGACTTGAGCTACATCTTCCCGGACTACGCGGCGCCGGAGGGACACACGCCGCAGAGCTACCTGGAAAAGCTGTGCTACGAGGCAACAGCGCGGCGCTACGGGTCGGTTACGCCGCAGGTGCAGGAGCGGCTGGACGAGGAATTCAAGCTGATTAAGAAATACAGCCTGGCGGGCTTTTTGCTGATGTACCACGAGGTCATCAAGCTGGGGCGGGAGGTAATGATAGACCTGGGCTTGAGCGACCCGTCGCTGACGCTGGAGGAGAACCCGCCGGGGAGGGGGCGGGGTTCATCGGTGGCGCTGCTGGCGGGCTATCTTATCGGGCTTTCACACATCGACCCGCTTAAATATAGCCTGTCGCTGGAGCGCTTCCTCCCCGCCGACACCATGTCAAGCGTGCCGGACATCGACCTCGATTTTCCGCGCAGCATCCGGGAAGAGCTTATCCTGCGCACGCACGAGAAATGGGGCTGGCAGTACGCCGCCCTGACCGGCACCATCGCCACCTACCAGATAAAGGGGGCGATAAGGGACCTGGGCAAGGCGCTGGGGCTGCCGGAGGCGGATATCGACCGGCTGGCCAAGCAGGCGGACTGGGGCAGCGCCAAGAGGCTGGGCAAGAAAATGGAGCAGATGCCCAACTTCAAAGACAAAGTAGAAGCGCCGGTCTGGCGGGACCTGATACAGCTGGCGGCGGAGCTGGACGGCTTTCCCAAGTACATGGGGCAGCACCCGGGGGGCATGATTCTCTCCTCCACGCCCCTGACAGACATCGTGCCGGTGCAGCGGGGGGCCATCGAGGGGCGGTATGTATGCCAGTGGGACAAAGACAGCATCGACGACGCGGGGTTTGTGAAGATAGACTTTCTGGCACTGGGGGCCCTTTCACAATTACAGGACGCCGTCGACCTGATAAAAGAGCGCACCGGGCAGAGAATCGATATGTCCCGCATCGATTTTGAAGACCAAAAGGTGTACGATATGCTCGGCAAGGGGGACGCTATCGGCATCTTCCAGGTGGAATCGGCGGCACAGTTGCAGACCATCACCAGGCTGAAGCCGAGGAACCTGCTGGACATGGCGCACGAGGTGGCGGCGGTGAGGCCGGGAGTAGGCGCCAACCACGGCGTACATGAATACCTGCTGCGTCGCACCAAGAAGAAGCCCGTCACCTATGACTGCCCTTTAGAACAGCATTCGCTGGAGCGTACTTTAGGGATTATCCTCTTCCAGGACCAGGTCAACCAGCTGGCGATAGACGTAGCGGGGTTCGCGCCCAGCGAGGCCGACCGCCTGCGCCGCGCGTTCAGCCGGAAGCACAACGAGGAGCTAATCGAGCAATATCACCAGAAGTTCATCGCCGGTGCTAAAGAGCGCGGCGTAACGGAAGAGACCGCAGAAACGGTCTTCAAGAAGTTCAACGGGCAGTACATGTTCCCGGAGTCGCACGCGTTTGCCTTCGGGGTGACGGCCTACCAGGCATCGTGGCTCAAGTATTACTACCCGCTGGAGTTCTTCGTGGCGATTTTCAACCAGCAACCGATGGGTTTCTATAACCTGGAGACGCTCAAGGAGGACGCCAGAAGGCACGGCATCACGGCGCTGAACCCGGACATCAATAAGAGTCGGGCCAAATGCCTGATAGAGATGAATAACGATTGTCACCCTGAACGAAGTGAAGGATATCGGAGTGGAAAAGTGCTTTCTCCTGCCCATCCCCGAGATTCTTCGGTCGCTACGCTTCTTCAGAATGACAAATTGAGGCTGGGCTTCCTGAACGTAACGGGGCTGGGGGATGCATCAGCGGAGGCGATAGAGTCGGGGAGGCAAAGGGGCGGGGACTTCAAGAGCATCGGGGACTTTCTGGAGCGGACGGGCGTGCTGGAAGAGGTAGCCCTGAACCTGGCGGGGGCGGGGGCGTTCGACAGCCTGGAAACGAACCGAAGGAAGGTGAAATGGGAAATCGGCTTGAGATACAGGCCCATCAACACCCAATTACCCTTAAACCTGCCCGTAACGCAGGACATGGTGGAACTCAAGGCGCCGAGCGACTGGGAGAGGATGAA